>DCGF01000082.1 GCA_002314555.1 Ruminococcaceae bacterium UBA1785
GAACCATTCCTGGATTTGAGAACATTGAAGTTATAAGAACAGCATATGCTATTGAATATGATTGTGTTGACCCTACAACCTTAAAGCCAACACTTGAGTTCTTAGACTTCCCTGGCCTCTTCGGCTGTGGTACTTTCTGTTCAAGCTCCGGTTATGAGGAAGCTGCAGCTCAAGGAATCGTTGCCGGAATCAATGCAGCTCTTAAAGTTCAAGGAAAAGATCCTTTCATCTTAGATAGAGCATCAAGTTATATTGGCACATTAATAGACGACCTCATTACTAAGGACTTAACTGAACCTTATAGAATGATGACATCTCGTTCTGAATACAGACTTGTTCTCCGTCAGGACAACGCAGACCTCCGTCTTACAAAGTATGGATATGAGCTTGGCCTTATATCAAAAGAGAGATATGAAGAAGTATGCGAAAAGCAGAGGCTTATTGATGAGGAGATTGAAAGAGTTAAAACTGTAACTATCGCTCCATCAGCCAAGTTAAATGAACTGCTTGTTTCACGTGAAACATCCGAGATGAAAACAGGTACAAAACTCGTCGAGCTTATCAGACGACCTCAGCTTGGATACTTTGAGCTCGCACCTTTTGATAAGACACGACCAGAACTTCCAGACGACATCTGTGAAGAGGTTGAAATCGAAGTTAAGTACGAAGGTTATATAAAGAGACAGCAAGCTCAAATTAATGAGATGCGCAGACTCGAAGGAAAGAAACTTCCAGAGAGTATAGATTATACTAAGATAACAAACCTCAGACTTGAAGCACAGGAAAAGCTTAACAAGGTAAGACCTGAGAGCATAGGACAGGCTAGCCGCATTGACGGTGTAAGCCCTGCGGATATTTCAGTGCTTCTAATCTACTTGGAAAAGGAAAGACTATGATAAACAAAGAGCTTTTGAAAACTGAATCAGAAAAGCTTGGACTCAAACTTGATGAAATAGCTTTAGAGCGCTTTGATAAATATGCAGAACTTTTAGTATATTGGAATGAGCGTATAAACTTAACTGCAATTTTAGAGCCAGACGATATAGTTTTAAAGCATTTCGTTGACAGCCTTGCATTCTTAAAGTACTGTAGTCCAGAAAACGGAGCATCCTTAATAGATGTTGGGACTGGCGCAGGATTTCCTGGACTTGCTTTAAAAATCGCACGACCAGACCTAAACATCACTTTGATGGACAGCACAAAGAAGAAGCTCGGTGTAATAGAGGAGATTCTAAAAGAAGTAGATCTTTCTGCAAATGTAGTTCATGCTAGAGCAGAGGAAGCAGGTCACGATAATTCTTTTAGAGAACAGTATGACTTCGCTACAGCAAGAGCGGTTTCAAATCTTAGAGATCTCTCTGAATACTGCCTTCCTTTTGTAAAAATAGGAGGTAGATTTATCAGTTTAAAAGGCGCAGATGCTAAAAACGAACTTGATGAAGCTGATGTTGCAATTAAAACTTTAGGTGGAAAAGTAGATAAAATTGATATATTTGAGCTTTCTGGTTGTGGAGAGCGTGCAATAATACAAATTGAGAAAGTTTCAAATACACCTGACAAATACCCAAGACCTAAGGGTAAGATGGTAAAACAACCACTATAAGTTGTGATTAGACAAAAACCCATGTTTCACGTGAAACATGGGTTATATTTTTTTATTTCAAAAGTCCCATTAAAACCCTTTTATTATAAAAGGAAATGTGCTACTATATTTGCACTCGATAAATTAGAACAAAAGGAGGTTATTGGTTTGGCTAAAACAATATCAATCATTAACCAAAAGGGTGGTGTAGGTAAAACTACAACAGCCGTAAACCTTATCGCTGCCATCGGCTCACATGGTAAGAGAGTCCTCCTCTGTGACATAGATCCACAGGGTAACTCCACCTCAGGCTTTGGTATCGACAAGCGTTCTTTAAAATATTCATCATACGATGTGCTGATTAATAATGTCCCTGCTAGAGACGTAATCATCACCACAAAGTTTGAGGGAGTAGATGTGCTTCCATCAAACATGAACCTTGCTGGTGCAGAACTTGAACTTGTAGATATGAAGGGTAGAGAGAGCAGACTTAAGAATGCACTTCTTCCTCTTTATAATAACTACGACTTTATCTTCCTTGATTGCCCACCTTCACTTGGCTTGATTACATTAAACGCTCTCTGCGCTTCGGACACTTTAATAGTACCTATTCAGTGCGAATACTATGCACTCGAAGGACTTTCACAGCTTATGGCTACAGTACGTCAGGTTAAGCGTCTTTATAACTCACTCATAGATCTTGAAGGCGTAGTTCTTACTATGTATGACGGTAGACTTAACCTCACACAGCAGGTAGTTGCTGAAGTAAAGAAGTTCTTCCCAAAGAAAGTATATGCATCTGTAATCCCTAGAAACGTAAGACTTTCAGAAGCTCCAAGCTTCGGTCTTCCAATTATGTATTATGATAAGAATTCTAAAGGAAGTATGGCTTATGAAGCTTTAGCAGTAGAATTCTTAAAACAAAACAGATCGAGGTGAATGTAAGTGGCAGCAAGTAAAAAATCAGGACTCGGCAGGGGATTTGAAGCTCTCCTCCTTGATAACACTATGGATGACGTTGGCTCTACCAGTACAATCACATTAAAGCTCAACGATATCGAACCAAACAAAGAACAGCCTAGAAAGACTTTTGATGAAAAGGCTCTCCAAGAACTTGCAAACAGCATCGAGCGTAACGGTGTGCTTCAGCCACTCCTCGTTCGACCAATGACTGATGGCTCATATCAGCTCGTTGCTGGTGAGCGTCGTTGGCGTGCATCACGTATGGCTGGTCTCTCAGAAGTACCAGTAGTAATTAAAGAGATGTCTGATGAGCAGGCTATGGAAATAGCACTCATCGAGAACTTACAGCGTGAAGACTTAAACCCTATAGAAGAGGCAGAAGGTCTTCAGCTCCTTATCGAGAGATATAACTTAACTCAGGAAGAAGCAGCAGCTAGAGTTGGTCGTTCTCGTCCAGCTATCGCTAACGCACTAAGACTTCTCAATCTCCCTGAAAAAGTAAGAACCCTCGCAAAAGAAGGTAAAATTTCCGCTGGTCATGCCAGAGCTCTTCTCGCATTTGAAAAAGAGAACGACATGGTTAAAACAGCCGATGAAATAATAAAGAGTGATCTTTCTGTAAGAGATGTAGAAAAACTTGCAAAGCTCTCACAAAGTAGTAATACTGAAGCGAAACCTAGAAAGAGACAGAACCGTGACACTTTCTATGACGAGGTTGAACTTGCACTTTCAAAGACACTTGGTCGTAAAGTAAAAGTTCTCGTTTCAAAGACAGGTGGCACACTTGAGATGGAATTCTTTGATAAGAAGGACCTCAGCAAACTTGCAAAACAGCTCGATACAGAATAAAGGAGAAAACAAAGAGAAATGTTAGACATTAAATTTTTAAGAGAAAATCCTGACATCGTTAAGGAAAACATAAAGAAGAAGTTCCAAGATGAAAAACTTCCTCTTGTAGACGAAGTTATTGCACTTGAAGCTGAAAAACGTGAAACACAGACAAAAGCAGATGAACTCCGTGCCAACAGAAATAGAGTTTCAAAAGAAATAGGTAATCTCATGGCTCAGGGTAAGAAGGATGAAGCTATGGCTCTTAAAGAGCAGGTAACTTCACAGGCTGCTGAACTTGAAGAACTCTCAAAGCGTCAGGATGAACTTTCTGAGCAGGTTACAAAAATCATGATGACTATTCCAAACATCATTGATCCATCAGTTCCTGTAGGTAAAGACGATTCTGAAAACGTAGAAGTTGAGCGTTTTGGTGACCCTGTTGTTCCAGATTATGAAATCCCTTATCACGCAGACATTATCGCAAGCCTTAGTGGTCTCGATAAAGAAGCTGCTGGTAGAACTTCTGGTGAAGGCTTCTATTATCTTCTCGGTGATGTGGCAAGACTTCATGAAGCTATGATTGCCTATGCACGTGACTTTATGATTGATGCAGGCTTTACATATGCTATCCCACCATTCATGATTCATAGCGATGTTGTAAAAGGCGTTATGTCTTTCGCAGAGATGGAAGCTATGATGTACAAAATAGAAGGGGAGGACCTCTTCCTTATCGGTACATCTGAGCACTCAATGATTGGTAAGTTTAAGGGTCAACTCATCGGAAAAGAAGAACTTCCTATTACATTAACTTCTTACTCTCCTTGCTTTAGAAAAGAGGGTGGCTCTCACGGTCTTGAAGAGCGTGGCCTTTATAGAGTTCACCAATTTGAAAAGCAGGAAATGATTGTTCTCTGTGAACCTGAAGATTCCATGACTTGGTATAACAAGATGTGGAAACTCACAGTTGATTATTTCAGAAGCCTCGATGTTCCAGTACGTCAGCTCGAATGCTGCTCTGGTGATCTTGCAGATTTAAAGGTTAAATCATGTGACGTTGAAGCATGGTCTCCTCGTCAGCAGAAGTATTTCGAGGTTGGTTCATGTTCAACACTCGGTGATGCTCAGGCTAGACGTCTTGGCATCCGTGTTAAGTCTAAAGATGGTAATTACTTCCTTCACACACTTAACAACACAGTTGTAGCATCACCTCGTGGACTTATCGCTGTACTTGAGAATAATCTCCAAGCTGATGGTAGTGTTCTTGTTCCAAAGCCACTTCAACCTTATATGGGTGGCAAAACAGTACTCACACCAAAAGCTTAATCAAAACTAATAGTTACAAAATATAAAATAGACATGAAAAGACTCCCAACCTCAAAAGAGATTGGGAGTTTCTTTTTATTCTTCTGTTTCTTCTGCCTTTGGCATTATCTTACCGTAACGTACACCCGCTGCGTCTGCACGTGGAGCTCTGTCTGGAGCCTCAACCTTTGCAGATGGTGCTCTGTCACGTCCACGTCCGCCTCCGCGGTTATTACCGTATGACTTACGTGGGCTTGATGGTTTTGCGCCTTCTTCTAAAGTAATAATAACTTTACGATCTGCGTCTGAACCAACTGAGTAAGATGTAACATCTGGAATTTTTGCAACTTCTGTGTGGATAATTCTACGCTCAAATGGGTTCATAGGGTCAAGGGCGATATTTCTGCCATATTTCTTAACCTTAGAAGCTGTGCGACGAGCAATGTCCTTAAGAGTTGCTTCACGCTTTTCTCTATAGTTTCCTACGTTGATGGAAATCTTTGAGAACTCTGCATCATTTTTAGTCTTGTTAGCTACAAGACGAACAAGGTACTGAATAGAATCAAGTGTCTCTCCACGTCTACCAATGAGAAGACTGTAATCCTCTTCGCTTGTGATGCTAAAGAAATAATCTTTTTCAAACTTAGATACTTCGATGCTTGTGCCTTCTACGCCTATTCCTGCGATGATAGTTTTAAGATACTCATAAGCAGTCTTAACGTTCTCTGGACAATCTTTAATGTCGATAGTCTCCAAAGGAACTGCAGGAGCCTCTACTACTTCTGTTTCTTCAGCTGCTACTTCAGCTTTCTTTTCTGTCTTAGGCGCGTTCTTCTTTTCGTTTTTCTTTGCTGCCTTCTTTGCTGGCTTCTCGTCTGGAGCTTCATAAAAAGCACGTACTTCTGCCTGCTTACCACCGAAAAGGCCTAATACCTTTTTCTCAGGCATTGTAATAATCTCAAACTGTACGTCTGCTTTTTCTGGAGCGTTAAGGGCGAGAACTGCAGCGTTCTGCGCTTCTTCAATAGTAGCGCCGACAGCTTTTGCCTCTTTAATCATTTTTACCTCCAAAATATAAAAACCGCCAACTTTTGTAGACTTAAAGCGGCGGTTTAGGTTTCGTTATTTATTTTTCTTTTGAAAGAAGAGCTACGTTCTCTTTAACGGCTGCTTCTTTTGCGCGTCTGTCGATAGACTCATCAATCATCATCTTAGCGATAACACGCTTTGGTTCATATATCTTATTAATAATAACCATCTGAATAAGGCTTAAGATACTGTTTATAGCCCAATAAACACCAATACCAATTGGGAATGTGTAACCAAGCCAAAGTGACATGAATGGCATAAAGAGAAGCATACAACCCATAGACATGTTATTAGCTGCGTCAGGAGTTGAGTTCTTTGTTCTAATGAAGCTATATACTGAGCTTGCCATTGCTGAAAGGAATGCAGCAACAGGAACAAGAGCATATACAGAGCTCCAACCATACATTGATGGTGTGTCACCAAGATTAAATCCGAAAGCTGTGAAATCAAAAGACTCAAGCTGATTCCAAACATTATCACTAATATCAGGAAGTTTAGCTTTAAGTTCATCTATATGAGACAAAACAGCGATTTCGTTAAGTCTAACATTCTTAGAATTTGCAATAAGTGGAGCAACAGCATCTGAAAGAGCATTTACTGTTTCTTTATCGAGTCTAATAATGTAAGAAAGAGGTTTATAGATGGCACCATAAAGACCCATGATAATAGGGAACTGAATGAGCAGGGTACCGCAACCTGCTGTCATTGAGCCATAGCCCTCTTTTTCATAAAATGCTTGAATCTCGGCATTCATCTTTGCCTGATCTCCAGCATATTTCTGTCGAATTTTTTCAATCTTAGAACGTGTT
>DCGF01000033.1 GCA_002314555.1 Ruminococcaceae bacterium UBA1785
TTGTAACCGAAAATCTAAATTTTGTAGCATTGCACAAAAGCATGCACAATATTTAGTGCTGAATTAGAACTTAGTTGGGTTAGCATCAAGATACTTCTTAACCATCAAAGCTACTTTGAAAACGATAGCATCATCGAATTCACGAAGATCAAGACCTGTGAATTTCTTAATCTTTTCAAGTCTGTACACAAGTGTATTTCTGTGTACGAAGAGCTTACGTGAAGTTTCTGATACGTTAAGGTTGTTCTCAAAGAACTTCTGGATAGTGAAGAGAGTTTCCTGATCAAGGTTCTCGATAGAGCCTCTCTTAAATACCTCGTGAAGGAACATCTCACAGAGTGTTGTAGGAAGCTGATAGATAAGACGAGCAATTCCGAGGTTGTCATAACTTACTATGTTCTTCTCTGTATCGAAAACCTTACCTACTTCAAGAGCTACCTGAGCTTCCTTAAGTGAACGTGAGAGGTCACGGATACCAACAACTGTAGTACCGATACCAACAAGGGCATTAGAATAGAACTCTGTATTAAGAGCATCACAAATAGAGTTAGCGAGTTTTTCAAGGTCTTTTGGCTCAACGCCTGTACGAACTTCCTTAACAAGAGCGATGTCTGTTTCGTTAATGTTAATTACGAAGTCCTTTGTCTTATCAGGGAAGAGGTTTTGAATAACATCAAATACTGAAGCATCCTCATGACCTGTGATTCTGATAAGAAGAACTACGCGAGTAGCATCGTTATTAAAACGAAGCTCACGAGCCTTTACAAAAATATCACCAGGAAGAATGTTATCAAGGATAACGTTCTTCACAAAATTACTTCTATCATATTTCTCATCGTAGAACTGCTTAATAGATGAGAGAGAAACAGAGAGGATTCTAGCATACTTTTCAGCAAGATCATCATCACCTGTTACGAATACAGAGTACTCATGACGAAGATGTGAGCCAAATGTGAGGTAAGTTACACCATCAAGACAGATAGCTTCGTTTGTTGAAAAGATGTCTGCAGCGTTTACCTGAACCTGTTCTCCGATTTTTTCAAGTTCACTACAAGAGATGATTGCGCCTGTCTCATCGACAACACCGACAGTACGGTCGATAGCGTCACGCATTTGGTGAATTACACCCTGAAATAATCTATTCGACATAAACTGCGCCCCTTTTGTGCAATTTTTATAATCAACGTATTTTACATTTTACACAACTATTCGTTAAAATGCAATGCTTTTTTGCACTGTTTTTAATAAAAATGAACAAAAGAGAAGCACCCGTTTAGCTATTCCGCATAAAATCAGGTGCTGTTTTTAGTAGTTATTTCCCTTAATTCCTCTTGTGTAATTTCACGACAAAAACCGGGTTTTAGGTCTATATCTAGTGGTAGACCACCAATTTGTACCCTTTTTAACGACAAAACCTTGTTATTTGTCGCACCAAACATTCTCTTAATTTGGTGATATTTTCCTTCGCAAATAATTATTCTGACAAATTTTTCACTAATAGGAATTATCTTAGCCGGAAGGCATGTAAAACCATCTTTTAAGGTTATACCCTGCTCAAGCTTTTCAATATCTTCCTTTTTGATAGGTTCTTTGAGCTCAGCCTCGTATGTCTTTTCAACATGATTTTTAGGACTCAAAATCCTATGTGCAAAATCTCCGTCGTCTGTTATTAGGACAAAGCCTGTGGTGTCAGCATCAAGACGACCAGCTGGAAACAGACCGGGGCGATTTAGTTCTGGAGGAACTAAATCTAGCACGGTCTTATGCACCTTGTCGTCGGTCGCGCTGACAACACCCTGAGGTTTGTTCAGCATAATATATATAAATGGTTTATATAAAAATACTTCACCATTTATTAAAACCTCTGCTGAGTCGGGGTCTACCTTCTCATCAGAGGTTTTTGCTACTTTACCATTTACCACGACGAGGCCCTGCTTGATTAACTTTTTAACATCAGAACGTGAGTACTTCCCTCCGGAAGAAATAAGTTTATCAAGTCTCATAGTGGTCCTTATAGTTCTATATTATAATTAGATTTTTCATGAAGCGGTGGGTCATCTCTTCTATCATTTAAAGATGAGTTAAAATCATCTTCAAGTGGTATATCAATTACCGACTGATGAAGGATTACCTGCGGATCAGAGAAATTGGATTCTATATATTCACTGTTTCTCTTCTGCTGTGGTTTCTTTTGCTGTGCTGATGAAGGTTTAGCCTTTTTACCTGCGCCAGTCATGCTCTTTTGAAGCTCTTTAATCTCAGCATAGCTACGACTGATTCTATATTCTGCATCTGTAACGATATCGTTTACATAAGCACTAGCTTTAAGTTTAAGGTCACGTGCGCGTGCTTCTGATACATCAAGAGTTTCTCTAGCTCTAAATTCAGCATCATCCAAAATGCGCTTTGCTTCTTTTCTAGTCTCTTCGAGATATTTATCAGCATCTGCTTTAATAATATCTGCCTGAGCTTTTGCCTCAACAACAATAGATTCCTGTGAAGCTGCTTTCTCAGCCTCTGCTTTTGCAGCTGCTACAGTCTGCTGTGATTTAAGCTGTGCTGCGCGGATGAGCTCTTCGGTTCTTCTAGCAGTCGCTGCATCCATATCTTTTGAGCGCTGCTCAGCCGAAGCTAAAAGGTCGCGACAAATGATTTTTGCGTCAGATACAGCTGCATCTGCCTCACGATTTGCGCGACTAATTATCTCCCTGCGTTCAGAAGCTAGAATCTGTGCCTGCTTCACTTCCTCAGGATAGTTAGTTCTTAAGTCTTCGATGACCATTTTTAAGGCATCTACGTCAACTGTCATCTTACTCGAAAAAGGGTTACCCTTCGCGTCTGATAGTATATCTTCCATCTCATCAAGAAGTTCTTCGATAGAAGCCAAAAAAATCAGTCCTTTCTATAATGTTCTTTGATATCTTCCAAAACAGGTGCCGGAACGAAGTCAGCAAAGTTTCCCCCATACTCTGCAATCTGTCTAACAAGACTGGAGCTTAAATACATGTGCTCTGCTCTAGTTGCTATAAATACAGTTTCAAAGTTTTGGTTAAGCTTTCTGTTAGCCAAAGCCTGCTGGAATTCTGAGTCAAAGTCTGAAAGAGCTCTAAGGCCTTTGACAACGACATTAACGCTATGTTTCTCTGCATAATCAGCAAGCAAGCCGTCGTAGGAATCAACTTTTATATTAGCGAGGTTCTCTGTAGCTTTTTCAATAAGAGCTATACGTTCCTCTACGGTAAAAGCATTATTTCCCTTTTTATGGTAGTTAGTCATCACTACAACGATAACCTCATCAAACATCTTTGAAGCACGTTCTATGATGTCGAGATGTCCGTTAGTAATTGGATCAAAGCTACCTGGGCAAATCGCTCTAATCATTCCTCTATCTCCTCTTTTGGTCTATAAACAGTGAGTTTTATCTTTCCGTATTTGTGTTCTTTACGCTTCACAAAGTTTGATACTTGGTCTGGCAAAGTTTCCTC
>DCGF01000114.1:0-691 GCA_002314555.1 Ruminococcaceae bacterium UBA1785
GTCCACCAGCATTTTCAACTTTATAAGTTGCAGGCTCATCAGACAATGGGTTTAAGTCACGGGAAGCTACATAACCAGCACTCTTCTCTGTTTCTACAAGTGGAGTACCATTCTTAGCAAACGCGATAAATCCGCCCTGTCCGAAGAGGTCAGTAAGTTCAACCTTAACTTCGTCCTTGCCGTTTGAGAATGTAACAGTACCGTTAGTACCTGGGATACCAATTACTTCTGAAAGGTAATAATCAAGGTCAATGCCTTCGTAGATTTCTCCGCCATAAAGGCCCTTAACCTTAGCTTTCTTAATCTGATTTGAGGTTGCGTCTTCACCGTAGAGGATGTCTTCAAAATTCTTAACTGTGTACTTATCGTTTGAAAGTTTTGAACCATCTACGTTGTTTACAACAACCTTAAACTCGTTATCTGCAAGTTCCTTCTGATCATCATCTCTTGAACCGTAGTGTGTTGAGAGAGCGAAGTTTGAACCAACGATAATATTACTTACGTATTGAATCTGGTTAGAACCATTTGCATGACCGTATTCAAGTTTACCAAAGATGACACGCATTGGGCCGCCGTTATTTGAAAGACCTGAAATAAATCCTTCGTCTGCGTTTGTGATTGTATATGGGTAAGAGTTTACGCCATATGCAAGCATTACTGGATAGCCAGTCTTTACAAGGTCAGCATTTGT
>DCGF01000114.1:707-4400 GCA_002314555.1 Ruminococcaceae bacterium UBA1785
GATACATATGTGCCGTCATCAAGGTCAGCTGAGTTCTTCTTATAATAACCGAAGTTGTTATAGTCAGAGAGCTGAGCTACTGTGAACTTCTCTGCAGATGTATATCCATCTGATGCAGAGAAAGTAACGTTTGTTTCTTCAGCATCATCACCAAGAGTTTCAGCGCTAGGCATACCTACATACTGAAGAAGCTTATAAAGATCAAGTCCCTCATACTCATTTACATACCAATATGTGTTGTTTGCAAGTGAGTAGAAATCTTTATAACCAAGTCCGCCCTCTTTGATAGAGCCGTCTTTATTATACTTAACTAAAGCTTCAAGCTGCTCAACTGTAAAGTCGATTTCGTAGCCAAGTGTCTTACCTGAGATAGAAACTACATAATTTGTGAGGTTGTCATTAGCATAAGCCTCACCTGACTCTTCGCTGTGTTTAAAACCAGGAGTTGTCTCCTCTACTACATAGAGGTATGCGCAGTTTGAGAACTCCTTATAAGACTTATTCTTACCATACTTTGTATAGTTATAAACAAGCTTTAAGCAGCCGTCTTCATTGTCGAGTTCTTTAACATAACCTTTAGTATGCTCACCTTCATTAGCGCCTGAGAATACGTAAGGGGCAACTGTTGTTTTGCCATCCTCTGATCCCATACCGTAAGTGATGAGAACAGGTTGACCGTCCTTATGAGCCTTCTCAATATCCTTTAATGTAAGCTCAGCAATAGTCTCACGGTTTGCATTTTTAAATACTACTTTGTAAGCAGTATCTGTCATTACAATACCGCTGTCACCCTCAGCCATCTCGTTAAGGAGATAGTAAACATCGATACCTTCGTATGAATATCTACCATGCTTATCCTTATAAACGCCGCGAGCAAGACCGTCGTTCTGATTCTCAAGTTCCTTAGTTGAAAGTGGAACTGAGCTCTTCATGCCAGGTCCCTCAATTGTGAGAGTTGCACCAGTGATAGCACTGATGTTGTAAGGTTCGTCGCCGTCGTTTCCACCGTTTGTGATGTGTTTGAATGGAGAGTTTGCAAAATCAACATCGGTGAAAAGTTGTGCATCATATGCACAAGCGGTAAGTACAAACATACCGAGAATTGCAATGAGCACTAAGGCTAAAAGCTTCTTACTTTTCATGTCTTCCTCCTCTTATTTTGCGATTTTATCCGCATAATATTTGTTTACGTGATATTCAAATAAGGATTTGATGCATGAAGTGATGTTGCTAGTAGATACGCTAGCTGATGTCACAGCATCCACATCAATTCCCTTAATTTGCGTCTTATAACCACCCCAGGCATCAAAGTCTGACTTTTTCTTTCCTACAAGTGGTTGAACAAAAACTTCGTCAAAGTATTCTGGAGTATAGTCATCTGTTCCATATGTAGGATTACTGTCTCCAAAAAGACCTTGATTGTTTCCAAAAGTGATTGCTCTAATAGAAGCATCGTTTGGATCATCTTTTGTATTTAGAAGTTCAATGTACATTACCGAGTAATAGTTTACACTTGGGTCACGGCAGGTGCAGGAGATGAACGCAACCTGATACGAAGTGAAGGTGCTATTCGACTGCTCGAAGAGAATAACTGCCGTCTCCTCCTCAGGTGTTCCACCTGAGGCATAGTGCGTATAGTGGAACATATCATAAGGATTCTCTATATCTGTCGTTTTTGTTTTGCTTTTTTTATTTTCTTTTTCTGGTTTTGTGCCCTCGCCCTTACTACAGCCAACAAAAGTTAGCATTAAAACGAGTATCAACAAAAGAGATAAATATTTATTAATTTTTTTCATTGTCTAAATTTCCCTCTAATGCACAAAGTTAGTCAGCTATCTTATGAAGTTTATCAAACTGGATATATGCATAATCAGCACGCCATGTTGCAAGGAAGTTGTCCTCGTCAGCGTTTTCTGGATAAACCATAATTTCAAACTTATTATCACCGTCATAGTTCCAAGAACCACCGATGTTATAAAGCTTTGTCTCATCCCATCCAAGGAAAATGAGAAGTGCTCGTGTCATGCCGGCATATCCGCCGCCACCGCAGGTGAGCATAATGTTCTTATCCTGTGGGAAGAGTTCTTTTAAAGCTAGCTCTGACTCCATATAATTTGGTGCGGCAGATTTGATACTGCCGTCATCATTCCAAATAACTGTGTAGAGACATTCGCCAGTATAAGCGTTATCAACTGGGAGTGTCTGAAGAGAACCAATGAAAGGATATGGAACAACTTTAAATCCCTTGATTGAGAATGAGAGATCTGCGTCTCCACCTATAGCTGCATAGTCAGCTGGGTCATAGAGCATTCTCATATCTCTATAAACTGTATCTTCACGGCCCAAATAACTATCGATGTTCTCAACAGTGATATTCTTATCTACTCCAAACTGTGAATCGAGATCCGCCTCAGCCTTTGGAAGTTCTGACTCCGTAGAACCTTTACCGTCACCGTATAAAACTTCTGGCTTACAAGCGGTAAAGCTTAAAAGAATTGTTGCTACAAGAATAGTACAGATTAAAAGTTTGATTAATCTTTTCATTTCATTTCCTCAACTTTCTAGTTTATGTTATTTGAGTTTTTCGCTATTTATAAAGGTTAAAATGCCTGACTCTGCAAGACCTCTACAGTGACATTCAAAAGAATAGTCACACATACATGCCGAGTGGAAAATACCCGAGCGCGTTCCAACTGATGCGGTTTTAAAGTCCCTGTTGAAACCAATTGGGTCTTGGAAATTATCTGTCTTTATATAACTGTATGAATATCTAGCATCCGGTCTTCTCTTTGTAAAAGGATTATGGAAAATATAAGGCATTCCAACTGCGTTAAATTCTTTTGCATTTAAAAGGGCGTAGTAGAAAAGGACACCCTCAGAATAAGATATGTCATCCTTTTCCTTATTTACATCAATAGAGCCTTCTGGCATAGACTCATCGTCGATTCCCTCAACGATAATAACAGCTATACGTTTACCCTCATTTAACTGCTTATCAATAAACTCTCTAAATAAGAAGATATCATCTGGAAGACCTTTAAGCTTTGAATATGCTTTTAGAGTCTTTTTCTTTTCTGGAATCTCCTCCAAGGTTGTTCCTCTGTTACCAGTATTTGTAAACGCATAGTCATCCTCTGAAAAGAGAATGATGTCCGGAGTTCTTTCAACTGCATAATCATCGAAGATATGATACTTTTCAAAGAAGTCATGGCGAGTCAAATATGACTTAACGCCAATCATGCTTTGAACAGTTTCATAGTCTTTCTCTGTGGCACCAAAGATACCACCAATATATGAATCTGAGGATACATTGAAGTATCCCTCGATCTCATCTGTGTTAACGATCCTTTCAATCTTTTTCATGTTGCCAGTGCTGACAATTATCGGCTCATAGTTTCCCTCTTTAGAAAACCTAAAAGCCTCATCTAAAATTTCTCTCTCAAGGTCCTTCTTCTCTATAGTTCCTATCTTCGAATTGATTTTAGTTATAGCACCATTCGCATATGATATTAACATGAGCTGTGGGTCATATTCTTTTACTACATCAAGAGCAAAATCAGTCGTCCAAGCAGTCGTCTCTTTATTTAAATCCCCTGGATAAGGATGTCTTTTTGAAATTCTTTTACAAAGATCTAGATAAGGCTTATTTTCAAGCGACAAAGGAGCACCCGTTTGAAAATCAAACAGGCCTTG
>DCGF01000100.1 GCA_002314555.1 Ruminococcaceae bacterium UBA1785
TCCCGCCACGACCGCCATCGCCGCCGTCTGGACCGCCAGAGGCAACGTATTTTTCGCGGTGAAAAGCGACAGCACCATTGCCGCCGTTACCGGCTTTTATTTTAATTTTCGCGATATCTACAAACATAACTTTGACCATCACTTTTTAGTAAAATCTTTGAATATATTAATAGAACTTAAAGATAATGTCAATTTATTTATTATATAAACTAACTTAAGACTTATTTAAGTTGTAAATTATATTAATATATAGTAATATTAATGTGTATGTTTATGTTCATTTTAAGGAGGGAATGCTTTGAAAAGAATAGTAGCATTGCTCTTAAGCATAATAATTATTTTCTCGCTTTCAGCTTGCGGAAAGACTGAAGGGGAAACTAAGGAGACTGGTAAAACCACAGAACCAGTTGAAGTAACCGGAATTGGCGCCACAGCTAAAGTGGAACTTACCGATGACAACAGAGGTACAGGAACGCTAGCTAATAAAGCTCAGATTCCAAACTTCTCGGTGGATGGAGATTCAGCTGCCATCACCGCTATAAACGACCGCATCAAAACAGAGATTATCACCCTCTGTGATGCAGCGGCTGCAGAACCTCTCCAGTTCGCTATAGCCATGACACAGGTCGTAGAGACAGACCGTTACTTACAGGCAGTGGTGACATATGGAAATGCACTCAGCCTCGACGGTTTAAATGTTTCAACATATGTATATGATAAATCTTTAGATACTGAGGCCACATTAACTGATGCGCTTAACGCTGCAGAGCTTACAGACGCATCACTTAAGTTGTTAATCAAAGATCTCTACGGAGAGGAAGGCCCTGGTGGAGAACTTAAAAATATGGATGTCGAAGGCTTTTCTTTTACAGGTTCTGGATATCCACAGTTCTTTGTAAAAATCACATTCGACACAGGTGAAGATGAACAGGTGGAACTCATCACTGTTGTTCCAGAAACAGATTCACTTGATCAGGTAAACGACGCCGGTTCTGTTTTAGTTAAAGAATAAAGGAGGCTCTTAATATGGCTGACGAAATTAAAAACGTAGAAACAACTGAAACTCCAGTAGAGGAGACAGCAACTGCTGAGACTCCAAAGAAAGAAATAGACACTAAAGCTGTTATTGATAGTATTTTTAATAACAAACCAAAAGAGGAAGCAAAAGAAGGTAATACAGAGGTTAAACGCCCTGTAAATATCTTCTCAAAGCCTATCCCTGTAACACAGGATGACGCTGCGCGTAAAGCACGTCTTAAGGTTGTAATTATCGAAGGTCTTCTCTTTGGTGCATTCTTAACCGCTATCACAGCTATTTACTCATTCTCAGGCCTTGAGCTTAAGCTTGACCCAGAGAACGGTGTTGACACACCTTCATTTTGGTTCTTCCTTTTAGAATTCATCTTCTTCTCAGGCGCTATCGGTGTAGGTGACTACTTCCTCACAGAGCGCAGAGTTAATAACTATAACTCAATGATGGCCGGAATTAATGTTGACCTCGACGGTGAAATAGAGCAGGCGCTCTTAGAGCAGGAGGCAGAGGGCATCACAGCTGATGTTGCTGCTGCACAGAATAAATCAAATGGCGAAGAGGCCCGCATCATCACAGTACACTGTACTGAGGGCGAAGATTCCTTAACTGATAAGGGATTTGTAGCTTGTGAGGGCGAAAAAATGGTCGGATGGTCACGCACCTGTAAAGGTGTAATACTTGACAAGAACGGCTTTGAGACCCTTGTTTTACGCATGACAGCATTAAAAGCTGATGAGGGAGACTTTAAAAACGGCGTAGTTATGGAACTTATCAACGCAGCAAAACAAGCTGCCGCTGATAACCAACTCGCTGCTGTTGTCATTCCAAAGTCTGCTTACGGCGATTTGGAACTTAATCTCTCTGACGGAGCAAAATATAAAATTACTTACAGTGAAGAACTTAAAGTTCAAGAGGCATATCCTGGAGCACTTATGGGTGTTGCAGGTGAACTTAAGTAGGAAGGGGATAATAAGTGGTAACTTTACTTTCTAAAATTTTTATTAAAAACCCAACTGATTACCAAAGCCCTGCTGTGCGCAGGGCTTATGGCACTCTTTGTAGCGCCATAGGTATCTTTCTTAACATATTGATGTTCGCAGGAAAATTCCTTGCAGGTTCTATAGCAAACTCTGTTGCTATCACTGCGGACGCATTTAATAACCTTTCAGATGCAGCAAGCTCTATCATCACGCTTCTCGGCTTTAGACTTGCTGGTAAGGAGCCAAACCCTAACCATCCTTTCGGTCACGGAAGAATTGAGTACCTCTCAGGTGTAGCAGTTTCTATTCTTATTCTTCTTATGGGCTTTGAGCTCTTCAAGTCATCTGTCTTAAAAATCATAAACCCAGAACCAATAGAGCCAAGCCTTCTCGCAGGTGGAATAATGGTTGCTGCCATTATCATCAAACTCTACATGGCTTTCTATAATAAGACTGTTGGTAAGAAAATCGACAGTGGTGCTATGGCAGCTGTAGCTGCAGACTCACTCTCAGATACCATTTCAACTATTGTTGTTTTAGCATCTATGATCATAGCTAAGTTCACTGGATTTAACATTGATGCATATGCAGGTATCTTTGTCGCTATCCTTATCTTAATGACAGGTTTTGAGTCAGTTCGTGATACTATTTCTCCTCTTCTTGGACAGGCTCCATCAAAGGAATTTGTCAGTGATGTTGAGAGAATAGTAACAAGTCAGGAACACGTGCTCGCTATTCATGACCTCTTTGTTCACGACTACGGCCCAGGCAGACTTTTCGTCAGTGTTCATGCTGAGGTTCCTGGTGATGTAGATGTTTTCGTCCTTCATGACGAGATTGATAACGCTGAGGTTGAACTTAAAAAACAGCTTGGCTGTAACGCCACTATTCACTTAGACCCAGTCTGTGTAAACGACGACGATGTTAATAAGATGAGAGAGACAGTTGGCGCTATCGTTAAGAAATTTGACCCAGTACTCTCTTTCCATGATTTTAGAATGGTACCTGGTGAGACACATACGAACTTAATTTTCGATGTTGTCGTACCAACAAAATATAAAATGAGCCACGACGAACTTAGTAATGCTTTAAAAGCTGAGATAGAGGAACACTGCTTTAAGTGCTACGCAGTTATTAAAGTTGAGCAGTCCTACGTGTAGGAGAAATATGTCAGAAGAAAAATTAAACTATAAACTTGTTCTTTCCGATGTCGACACTATCACTAGTAAAAAGGGTGATATCGACCTCTCTGTGTTTGAGGAGTTTGGCACTGTCTCTTTGACAGACTATGCCGAGCGAGACAGACTTCGTGAAGAACTTAAAGATGCTGATGCTCTGTTTTTAAACAAAACGCTTGTAAATAGAGATCTTTTGGGAGATAACCCAAAGGTTAAATTCATCAGCCTCTTTGCCACAGGATATAACAACATAGATTTAGACTACTGCAGAGAAAAGGGAATCACAGTCTGTAACGTTCCTACTTACTCGAGTAATGCAGTGGCGCAACACACGTTTGCGTTCATACTCGAGCATTACTCGAACACCTCAAAATTTGATGGACTCGTCCATCAAAACGGTTGGGTGGAAAAGGGCACAGCGACTCCATTTGAGTTTTCTCAAAATGAGGTATTTGGTAAAACCATCGGTCTTATTGGATACGGTAAAATCGGTCATCAGGTTGCAAAACTTGCACGTGCTTTTGGTATGGACGTACTTGTTTATACTAGATCCTTTGGTAAAGCTAAGGAAGCTGGCAACACAGACCTTGAGGGCTTTATCGACAGAGCGGATAAAGATGTGACCTTCGTAACCCTTGATAACCTTTTAAGGCACTCTGATATCATCAGCATTCACTGCCCTTTAAACGACGAGTCAAAGGGCATGATTAATGCTGAGACCATCAGCAAAATGAGAAACGGGGCTTTCTTTATTAACACCTCACGTGGTCCTATCGTAAATGAGAACGACTTAAAGAACGCTCTAATATCTGGAAAACTTTCGGGCGCAGGAATCGACGTAGTCGAGACCGAGCCTATGACCGCTGACTGTCC
>DCGF01000099.1 GCA_002314555.1 Ruminococcaceae bacterium UBA1785
CAGCGAGTTTATCAAGGAATCTATCTACTGCATCTACATAGATAAGGTTTGCATCCATTTGGTTTTTGAATACTTCAACAACCTGCTCTGGCTCACCTTTTCTAAGAAGACCGTGGTTTACATGTACACAAACAAGCTGCTTACCTATAGCTTTGATAAGAAGAGCTGCAACTACAGATGAATCTACACCACCTGAAAGTGCAAGGAGAACTTTACCGTCACCAACCTGTGCACGAATAATCTCAACTTGTTCATCTATAAAAGCTTTAGCTTGTGCTGAAGTAGTAATACGCTCTAAATCTGCTGGGCGTACGTTAGAAGTCATATCCATCATCGTTTTGTCCCCCAATCAGTTAGTGTAGTTATCAAAGTAACCCTGAACAAGTACTACAGGTGTACCCTTGTCGCCTGAGCCTGATGTAAGGTCACAAAGTGAACCGATAAGGTCTGTAAGCTGACGAGGTGTTGTGCCCTGTGATGCCATGTTACCAACAAGGTTGTCACCCTTTGACTTAATACTCTCAGAAATAGCCTTCTTTAAAGCTTCACCTGAAAGATCTTTATAATCGTTATCTGCAAGATACTTAAGTTTAAGTTCATTTGGAGTACCAATAAGACCATCAGTAAATGCAGGTGATACTACTGGATCAGCAAGTTCCCAAATCTTACCCTGTGGATCTTTGAAAGCACCGTCACCATAAACCATTACTTCAACGTGCTTACCTGTTGCCTGAAGGATTCTGTCCTGAATATCAAGAACTAAATCCTTGCACTCTCTTGGGAAGAGCTTAATCTTATCTTCTGTTGATTTGTTAGAACCAAGAAGACCGTATCTTTCGTTACATCCGCTACCGTTTACAGGAGCGTTCATAATATCATCAAGTCCACAAACAACTTTTGCACCAGCATCACGAAGAATTCTCTTTGTACGAGCACGTGTGTGGATGTCACAGTTAATTACACAATCAGTATAGTTAAGGATTGTCTTTGCTTGGTTTGCAAATACAACTTCAACATCAGCGCCTTCTTCTTTGATAAGGTCTGAATAGTAAGCAACATAGTCTACACCTGTAAACTCATGCTTGTTCTCACCAAAGAGTTCTCTGTACTTTGCGAGAGAAAGTACATCTGAATATGGGTTAATGCCAGCAGCATCAATCTTATCAAGTGACACAAGGCTGTTACCAACTTCATCTGAAGGATATGAAAGCATCAAAACAACCTTCTTACAACCACGAGCGATACCACGAAGACAAATTGCAAAACGGTTTCTTGAAAGGATTGGGAAAATAACACCAACTGTCTCTCCGCCAAGCTTTGCTTTAACGTCAGATGCTATATCATCAACTGAACAATAGTTACCCTGTGATCTAGCAACAATCGATTCTGTGATTGAGATTACATCTCTATCACGAAGTTCAAAGCCTTCGAACTGTGCTGCTTCGATAACACCTGTTGAAACTATCTCAGCGAGATTGTCACCTTCACGAATGATTGGCATACGAATGCCACGAGAAACTGTGCCGACTCTTCTTTCATACTGATCCATTTATAGGACTCCCTTTTTGTAAAATTACACAAATATTATATAGGATATACATATTCTAAACAACCAAAAATTGCTACATAGAGGTAGAATTTAACCCCAATATGTAGCAATTTTTTTGTAAAATATAACAAGATGTATTATGACATTTCCTCTAATCTGCGAATCTCATCTCTGTAGAATGCAGCGAGTTCAAAGTCCAGAACACGCGCAGCTGCTTGCATTGACTTGGTAAGTTCCAAAATAGCGGCCTTTCTTTCTGCCTTTGAAAGACGTTTTCCTGATTTAGACTTATCAGGGTCAACTTTAGAGGTGATTTCGATAATATCTCTTACATCTTTAATGATAGTTTTAGGAGTGATTCCGTGCTCTTCGTTATACTTCATCTGTATGTCGCGGCGGCGGAAGGTCTCGGAGATAGCGCGCTCCATCGATGGAGTGACGCTGTCAGCATACATTATTACTTCGCCGCTAGCGTTACGTGCTGCGCGACCGATGGTCTGAACAAGTGAGGTTTCAGAGCGAAGGAATCCTTCCTTATCAGCGTCGAGAATCGCTACGAGCGAAACCTCAGGGATGTCGAGGCCCTCGCGCAGCAAGTTGATTCCGACTAGGACGTCGAATTCTCCAAGACGCAAATCACGTATGATTTGCATTCGCTCTATGGTGTCGACGTCGTGGTGCATATACCTTACTTTAATACCAAAGTTTTCAAAGTAAGCAGTTAAGTCCTCAGCCATCTTCTTTGTAAGAGTTGTAACGAGAACTCTCTCTCCCTTTTCTGTTCTCATATTAATCTGAGAAACAAGGTCATCTATCTGTCCTTCAACAGGCTTTACAGTGATCAACGGATCAAGAAGTCCTGTTGGTCTAATAAGCTGCTCAACAACTTGTGATGACTTTTCTTTTTCAAACTCACCTGGTGTCGCAGATACAAATACAACCTGATTTATATGTGAATAGAACTCATCAAAGTTTAGAGGTCTATTATCAAAAGCAGATGGAAGTCTAAAACCAAAATCTACGAGGTTAGTCTTTCTAGCATGATCTCCACCAAACATTCCACGAACCTGTGGAAGCGTTACATGGGCCTCATCTACGAAGAGAAGGAAATCATCTGGGAAGAAATCTAAGAGCGTGTATGGAGTGCTTCCAGGGGCTCTTCGTGAGAGCACACGTGAGTAGTTTTCAATTCCTGAACACATACCTGTCTCTCGGAGCATTTCCATATCATATTCTGTTCGCTGTTTAATTCTTTGAGCCTCAATAAGTTTTCCTTCTGATTCAAAGAAAGCAACTCTCTCAGCACATTCCTGCATAATCTCAGAAATAGCTTCTTCCATAGTGTCACCGTTTACAACATAGTGACTTGCAGGATAGATAACTACGTGAGATAGAACACTTTTAACTTCACCAGTAAGAGGGACAAATTCTGAGATACGCTCTATCTCATCACCGAAAAATTCAACTCTAATCGCAAGTTCAGAGTAACCAGATGGGAAGATTTCAACTGTGTCTCCCCTTACTCTAAATTTATCACGAATGAAGTTAATATCATTCCGCTCATACTGAATCTCTACGAGCTTTCGGATTAACTCATCGCGTGACTTCTCCATTCCTGGGCGAAGAGAAATCATCATATTTTTATAAGTCTCAGGGTCACCTATAGAATATATACATGAAACTGATGCAACAATAATAACATCTCGTCTCTCAGACAAAGCAAATGTTGCCGAGTGTCTGAGTCTATCGATCTCATCATTAATTGACGAATCTTTTTCTATATAGGTGTCTGTAGTAGGTACATATGCTTCAGGCTGATAATAATCATAATATGAAACAAAGTACTCAACTGCGTTATCAGGAAACATCTCTTTAAACTCAGAGCAGAGCTGAGCGGCCAAAGTTTTATTATGTGCTAAAACAAGTGTTGGCTTATTTACTCTCTCTATGACATTCGCCATAGTGAAAGTCTTACCTGAACCTGTAACGCCTAAAAGAGTTTGTTCTTTAAAGCCCTTATTTATACCGTCAACAAGAGCATCTATAGCCTGTGGCTGATCACCAGTAGGCTTATATTTACTTTTAAGAACAAACTTATCCATTAGAGTGTTGCAACAACCTCCCAGTTGTTATCTCCATTCTTTTCCGAAACTAATGACTTAGTGAATCCCTTTGCAAGCATGAGACCAAGTTCATCTAAGTTTTCAAGTTTAAGTGGGTCTTCAGAAAGACTAGGTATTTCAAAAATCAATGTATGCTCATCACCTTTTGAAGAACATTCAAGATAAACATTTGCTGATTTTGATATCTTTAGAACTGGAGCAAGAATCTCTTCGCAGAGATATTCGATTCCTCTACTTTGCTTCTTTACGATGCCATATTGGCTTGCAAAAGCACGAAGTTTTGAGCAAAGACCATATATATCAATGGTATCAGTAGAGACTTCCTCTTTGTAGAAACGTGAACGATAAAGGAACTGACGAGTAAGTTCACGAGTAGGATTCTTAAAGATCTGCTTTGCAGGTCCCTGCTCATAGATAGATTTTTCAGCAAGGAAAACAACCTTAGATGCTATATTTGCAGCAAAATCCATCTCATGAGTAACTATTACAGATGTCATACCTTGGTCAATAAGACGTCTAATAACAGTTTCAACCTCTTCAACCATAGTAGGGTCTAATGCCGATGTAGGCTCATCAAAAAGAATTACATCAGGATGCATAGCAAGTGTACGAGCTATAGCTACTCTCTGCTTCTGTCCACCTGAGAGCGCACTTGGCATGTGATACTTCTTGCTCTCCAGTCCTACAAGCTTAAGATACTCAAGTGCTTCCTTGATTGCATCCTCCTGACTCATCTTCAGAACCTTCATCGGAGCTTCGATGATGTTCTCAAGTACGTTGAGATGTGAAAAGAGATTGAAGTGCTGATATACCATACCNNTCTCTGCTTCTGTCCACCTGAGAGCTCTGATGGGAAATGGAAAGCATGATTTTCCATACCAACCTTCTTTAAGAGCATCATAGCTTCGGCTATAGCATGCTCTTTTGTTTTACCATCAAGAAGCATTGGAGCTAGGATAACATTTTCAAGAACATTTAAGTGTGAGAACAAATTAAACTGTTGGAAAACCANNTTTTCTCTGTAAGAATCTATTTTGAAATCTTTTTCTAAAATGTTTTCGCCGTTATAATAAATCTCACCTTCTGTTGGATAAATAAGTCTATTCATGCAACGAAGAAGTGTAGATTTACCGCAACCAGAGCCACCGATGATAACGACTGACTCGCCATCATTTACAGTAAGATTAATATTTTCAAATATGAGATTTTTGCCATCAAATATTTTCTTTACATTTTTAAGTTCGATAGTGGTGTTCTTTGTATTAAATTTGATGTTATCTTTTGGAATATCAATTCCCTCAATATCCTTTGCAGAAAGATGCTTTTCGTGTCCAAGTATACTTATAAGGGCCGTAAACACATAACCAATGATAAGATAAATCAGAGCGATTACAACAAGTCCAAAGAGAGCATCAAGCGTACGAGATGTAACAATAGAAGATGCTCTAGTTAAATCCTGGATAGCAAGATAACCTACGATAGATGTCTCCTGCATTGTAATAATAAACTGGTTTTTATAGATAGGAAGCGCATTTGAAATAGCCTGAGGAAGTGTAACTTTAAAGAATGCCTGATATTTAGTCATACCAAGAGTTCTAGCAGCTTCAGCTTCTCCCTCATTTACAGCAGTAACAGCTGAATAGAAAATATCAGACATGTAACTAGCTGCCTTAAGAGTAAGGCCTATCATAACAATTATTACTACGGAAAGATTTGTATCAACAAATATTACATATGCACAGACCATAAGCATAACAAGTGTTGGAAGCTGTACAAAGAATCCGTTGATAGCATTAACAATCTTTACTACTAACTTGGACTTTGAAAATTTAAGTAAGCAAAACAGTGCGCCAAAAACGCTACCTAGAGCAAAAGACACAACTGTTAATAGCATAGTCATTAAAAAACCATCTAAGAAGAACTGATAACGTCCCTCATAGATAAAACTCATATAAAAACGTTCAGCAATTGTCATGTCTACACCTCCTAATCATCTATAATTCCAGTCATTCTAAGGTTATCCCAATCAGAAACTTCGATAACTCTTATATATGACTTTCTAAATGCCTGTGACATATATATTCCATCGACTGAAGTATATTCATCCCTGTACACTTCAGTAGTACCACCAGCGTAAAAATCTATTTTGTTGTTATATATCATTTCACCTACGCCAGCTTCAGAAGATAGATAGAAATTTAATTTATATCCCATATCTCTGGCAAAATATCTAACTATATCAATATCAAAGCCTGTAATATATCCTGTGCTATCTTCAAATGCACAAGGATAATAGATGTCTATAAAACCTACGTTTAATTCTTCAGTTGGGTTTGAGGCTTCCTCTATATCAAGCTTTATGAAATTTTCTCCATCAAAAGAGTGATTTCGCTCATCGTATTCTTTGTATTCATCTGTTTTCATGAATTCAACTAACCATTCGTCAAATTCATCCATATATTTTTTACCGTGATCACTGGCCATCAAAGTATATCCGATGTAAGCGATAGGCTCCTCTACCATAGAGATGCCCTCCATAGATGCAAAGACAAGTCTAGACGTCTCTTCGTCAACCGCTATTCCATCAAGCTGTTTATAAGCAAGTGCCATCAGCATATCAGCAGTAGAATCATAACGTCTAAGTGTTAAATCTGTTCTACCGGTAAGAAGGTAATCAGACTCCCATCCTACGATGCATCCGATTCGTCTACCATCAAAATCATTTACATCAGTAATAGGTCTGTATTCCGCTAGTTCTCCACCGCAACCTGCAAATAGGAAAACAAAAACTAACGAGAGTGTTAAAGCAATAATTCTCTTCATTTTTGTTCACCTCCATCATTATATAGTACACACGCAAAGTATGTAATAGTTTTATCACCGTACGAATAACTAGTTCCTACTGCCTCGCAGACATCCTTGATTAAAAGTCCGTACCCTTCCATAGAAGAAAGTTTCTTATCAGGGAATCTACAAGGCTCTGGGTGTGCGCAACTCTTACAGATTCTGCATCCCCCAGCTCCTAAAAATAGAGCATCTGGATGTGAGAGTTTAAACTCTTCTCTGAATTCATAAAAGTTATTTAAATGCTCCTTTTCAACCGACGTATACCCTAGGACGTCAAACATTCCAAGAATTTTACCTGTAGTTTCAAGGAGTATTCCATGTTCAAAGCTGTGAAGTTCCTCTTCACATTCCTTTAGACTGCCACAAAACGGTGGGCAACCCCAATTCTTACCATAGGCGTGACAAGTATCATTCTCACACCAAATACGAACTTGCTCTTCAGTTTTTAGAATTTTAGGATCAAATTCGGTTGTTTTAGTAAACATAAGAGCCTCGAATACATAAAAATATACCTATATATTATATAAAAAAAATAGGCCTTGTGCAATCACAAGACCTACTTTTTTTTGATTAGAATTTAGCCCTTTGTAGCTACGAACTGATATACTCCGTCTGCTACTGCTTTTTCTCCGTCAACACCTGTTGAAGCTGGTTCTTCACCGATGTAGAAAGACCAATAAGCACCATCAGTCTCATAGTCAAGAGTGATGCCATTAACAGTCTTTACATAGAGACCATAATCGCCGTCTTCACCAGCGATAAGTTCTTCTGAAAGAAGAGCTTCGCCAACCGTCTGACCATCAGTAAATGGAACATCGAAATCAGTCTTGTTTCCATCAAGGTCAACTGCTGTGAACTTAAAGCTTAAGTCACCTGCTGGAGCTGCTGTTGGTGTTTCTGCACCATTTGCTGTCTTTGCACAAGCTGCAAAGCAGAATACAAATGTGAGCGCCAAAACTACTGCAAGGATTCTTTTCATGTTTTTCATAATTAATTCCTCCATTAATTAAAAATGCCATATTTTATTTGAACTCTCTCTAGCTTTTTCATCATTGAACCAGTTATGAGAAAGAGAGTTACCGCTGTTGAAATTGCGAGTGGTACATTCATCACAAGACCAGAAGATAAGAACAAAGCTATTCTTTTTAATGTGACAACATTTGACATTAGAAATACTGATCCTAAGTCTAAAACAGGACCTACAACTAACATCACTAATATGAATCCTAGTACCGCAGATGTAACACGGTTTTTACCCGTAATTAGGTTTGCTTTTGAGAGCAGACCGGCTATGAGTCCGGCGAGGCCGTAGGCAAGCATTTGCCAAGGTGTCCAAGCACCTTGCGAGAACATAAAGTTCGAGACAAATGCTGTTGTCGAGCCGCAAAGAAAACCAGCCGAAGGCCCAAAAGCAAAACCAGAAAGCATAATTACTGCAATAACAGGCTTGATAGTTGGCAAAGCAATAAAAGCAACTCGAGACACTACAGCCAAAGCAGTAATTATCGCTATTACCACAACTTCTTTAGAATCCGGTTTCCTATTTTCAAAACTGAAATAAACCGGAATCATTGAGATTAAGATAATCATAGATGCAGTTAAATAGTAATGAATATTAAATTTGTACGTTACATAAACGAGCACCAATATCGAAAATATAGATATTAGGCTTATAACGAAAGATTTATTTCGCATAATTTAATAACATCCTCTATGTTTATACAGTCAAGGAACAGATGCCTTGACATACGGTTTGCTGCTGTTGTATAGAAACTATTTTCAGAGAAGAATCTATACGGTGTATTTGTTGTAATTACTTGTCCATCAAAGAACATTGAACAGAGGTCCGCATAACGTGCGCAAAACTCAACATCATGGGATACCATAATGATAGTTTTACCTTCAGCTGTTATCTCTTTCAATATCTTTGCAAGTTTGATTTTAAAGAAGTTATCGAGACCCTTTGTAGGTTCATCGAGGAGAATGATATCAGGGTCACAAAGAAGTACTTTTGCAAGTCCAAGTCTCTGCTGTTCTCCTCCAGAAATGTCATATGGATGCGAGTCAAGTAGCTTATCAATTTCGCATAGTTTAGCAATCTCTTCTACACGGTCTTCTACGGCACCCATTTCTAAGAGTTCATCTCTTACAGTATCTTTAGCAAAAAGGCTCTGTGGGTCCTG
>DCGF01000073.1 GCA_002314555.1 Ruminococcaceae bacterium UBA1785
CGACGTCTCCAAATACTGCAAGCCACATATTAGCAATACCAACAAGGCCAAGTATTAAGATGAGAGCCTTAACTGCAAGTGAACCAATGATGTTCTCTTTAACGATCATCTTTGTGTCACGAGCTATGTTGATAGCGTCAACAAGTTTACTTGGATGGTCATCCATAATAACTACATCAGCTGCTTCAAGAGCTGCGTCGGAACCAAGTCCGCCCATAGCTACACCGACATCTGCTCTAGCAAGAACTGGAGCATCATTAAGTCCGTCACCCATAAATGCTACAAGACCTATGCCTTTTGCACCACGCATAACTTCTTCAAGTATATCTACCTTGTCATCTGGCATAAGTTCTGCATAATACTTTTCTATACCAACTGACTTTGCAACAGCTGATGCTGTGTCTGCGTTATCACCTGTGAGCATTACTGTATGAGCAACACCAGTAAGTTTCAAATCACCGATTCCCTCACGGGCATCATCTTTGATCTCATCTGAAACAACGATATATCCTGCATACTGTCCATCGGCTGCGATATATACCTTAGATCCCATAGAAGATGTGTTCTCAGTAAAGCTGATATTTGCTGCTCTTAAGAGCTTTGCATTACCTGCAAGGATTAAGTGTTTACCAACTACTACACTTACACCGTGACCAGGAATTTCTTTATAGTTAACTATCTTTTCGCGCTCTATATGTCTACCACCATTCTTATAGTAGAGATCCATAATAGATTTAGCTATTGGATGATTTGAGAGACATTCAGCATGAGCTGCGAGTGTCAAAAGTTGTGATTCTTTAAAGTCGTTTGCTGATGAAACCTGAGTTACACCAAATACACCCTTTGTAAGTGTTCCAGTCTTATCAAATACTACTGTGTCGATGTTGTCGAGTGCCTCAAGGTAGTTTGAACCTTTTACAAGGATACCGTTTCTTGAAGCAAGTCCAAGACCAGCAAAGAAAGCAAGTGGAACAGAAATTACAATTGCACATGGGCAAGCAATAACGAGAAGTATACAAGCTCTATATAGCCATACAGTCCAAGCTTTTGTAATGATGCTTGGGATTATTGCAATAATAACAGCAAGAGCTAAAACTGCAGGAGTGTAATAACGTGAGAACTTTGTGATAAATTGCTCAGCTGGAGCCTTTTTCTCAGCTGCATTTTCAACAAGCTCCAAAACCTTTGATACTGTTGATTCACCGTAGAGTTTAGTAACTCTAATATTTAGGTATGCATCCTTATTAATGTATCCTGCAAGGACTTCGTCGCCCTCTCCCACTCTACGTGGAACTGGCTCGCCCGTGAGCGCTGAGGTGTCAATATATCCTCTTCCGCTCTCGATGACACCATCAAGTGGCACGCGCTCGCCCGCTCTTACTACGATAACATCTCCAACCTGAACCTCACTTGGATGAACCTTAATGATTCTGCCACGGTTTACGTGAGCAACCTCAGGTCTTATATCCATAAGTTTTGCGATGGACTTCTTTGATTTACCAAGAGCTAAGTCCTCAAGGAATTCACCGATTTGGAAAAGAAGCATTACAAAAACTGCCTCTGGATAATGTCCTGTGATAAATGCTGCGATTGATGCTATAGACATAAGGAAGTTCTCATCAAAAACTTTGCCGTGGAGAACTCTACCAACCGCACGAAGTATTACATCATATCCAAGGAAAATATAAGCAATTACAAAGAAAGGTAAGCCAACCCAGATAGTCTTCTTTATAGCCTTGTAGAGAATAAATCCAACGATAAAGATTGCAAGTCCGATTCCAAGGCGCTTCAATGTTTCAATAATTGAGCCCTGTTCGCCCGTCTCATGTTCCTCAACTACGAACTTGCCGCCTTCGCCATGATGATGGTTGAAGTTAAATACCTTAACTTTATTTCCTGCCTTTTCGCCCTCCTCAGGAACTTCTTCAAAAGTAGGTTTCTTCTTAATCTTTGTCGCTGACATGTTCGAAAGTTTATCTTTTAATGAAACTTTCTTCTCAATACTTTCAAGCTTTTCTGTATCAACAGAAGGTTCCTCTTCATCTTCTGGTGCTTCTTCTGTTTCTTCTTCCTTTGATGTTTCCTCTTCTGATTCTTCTACTTCTTCAACTTTTTCTTCTTCTGTTGAGAAATCCCATTCCTCTAAAGTTTCAGCGGATTCTTCATCGAGGTTTTCAAGAGTTACAGTTTCATCGTCTTCCTCTTCGATATCGTAATGATCATAGAGAATGGCGCCATCCTCATATTCCCATTCTTCCTCTTTTGGAGCTTTCTCCTTTGTTGTGATCTCGTCAGAGACAACTGGCATTCCTGCCATCTCTTCTGACTCAGCCTCAAGTTTTGCTTTTTTGTCCTTTTCTTTAAGCTCCTCTGTGCTATTTTTAAGAGCATCCTGGGCTCTCTTTAACAAATCACTCATACCTCTTACCTATCCTCTCTTATGTGTTCAAGTCCTATGTTAATTATCTCTTCAACGTGAGTGTCACTCAGCGAATAATATATATTTTGGCCATCTCGTCGGGATTTAACCATGTTGGCCATCTTTAAGGACTTGAGCTGATGCGAAACTGCCGACTTATTCATTCCCACTTCATCCGCGATATCACATACGCACATTTCCCTGTGCTTTAGAGCATTTAGAATTCTCACTCGAGTTCCGTCGCCAAAGATTTTAAACAGTTCGGCGAGTTCTAAATACTCCTCTTCTCTGCAGTTTTCATTCACGAGCTCTCCTCCTTTCAACTTATTTGTTGAATAATTGAACAGTTATTCAACTATTCAATAATAAATATACCCCTTTATAATTAAAAAGTCAATTATAAAGAGGTAATATTTTACATTTCTTCCTGCTCGGCAATATGTCTCTTACCTTTCTTTGAAGTTCTCCAAAGCATAAGGAGATTTAAAAGTGCCAGTACAACAAAGAGTCCGAGCGAAACAAGTAAAAGTCTAATCTTTAAGAAAGCATAGAAAGCATATCCTATGCCTCCTATCATGAGCGCTATGCCAAGGGCAATTCCCATACAAAGAGCGACATTTGTATTCTCCCTAAGAACCGAAAGTTCATCATCCCAAACAAGCTTCGGCTGAACGCTGTCGAGATAGACTCCCATATAAGCTACAAAAGATATAGATAGAGCACTAAGTGCCATAGAAACTATTACATAGAGAGGGTTTACTCCAATCAAAATAGCCGCAGGTATTAAGTACATCCAAATACCGACAAACGTCAGACCAAAGGAAACAAGCACTTTAATATCCCACTGCGTATCATACGGAACAGGGATGTATTTCATAAACTGGAAGTGTTTGCCCTCTCTTGATATCGAGTTGGATGAGATAGAGTTTAGAGCAGTCATAACGAGTGAGAATACAACAGAACCCATGATGGCGAAGAAGCCTACTATCTTTGGTGTATTCATATTATAAATTCTAAGTGCTGTAAGTGATGCATCATAAGTCTGCATCTTTAAAATTATGAGGACAAATACTGGCCACATAAAGTTTGGAATTACACAATTTGTAAAGAAAGCTGGAGTTCTAAAAAGAATCTTCAATTCTTTGATTAAATACGCTTTAAAAGGTGTCCTTATAACTGATATTTCCATAAGCTTGTTAAAATCACGCTTCTTTGATTTACCAGTTGCGACTAAATTTTCAAAGCCTTTGAAATATATGAGTTCTGCTATAAAGAGCATCAAAGCTACAGCAAAAATGTTAATTAAAATATAGATTAAAAGATCCGAGACGCTCCCAAAAGCTATGGCTTTAGAGATAAAGTGAACCATAGGGAAGATCTTATTCATATAATCTACGAACGGGCTGTTTGTCTCTGTTACAAAGAAACGAACTGCGTCCTCCGCACTGCTGGCTAATACTCTAAAAAGAATTACAAATCCAAGAATAATGACAGCCAAAACTACAGCGATAATTCTCTGCACGCTCTCCTTATTCTTTACAGCCTTTGTAAAACGCATAATCAGCATAGAGATTATGCCACAGTAACAGAGTGGAACAATAGGTAAAGTAAATACGGCTATAAAGCTTGAAACATATGACATAACGCCTGGTTTTGCTGCAAAGAAGAATCCTACAAGGCTTGCGATAACCATAAAGATTTGCATCGCATTATCGACATAGTATGAAACTGAAAACTTTGCCGCTACAAGCTCCCACGCTTTAACTGGCCAAGGTCTTACATATTCAATATCGCTCGAGAAATAAAACTCACTGAAAATTACATTAAAACCAAAGAAGAGTGTGAACAGACATATAAGGTGAAAGACCATAGCCACACCAACGTTTTCAATGTGGAAATATGAGAGTCCATCAACAAGTGCATAAGTCATTAGTGCACAAAAAACTGCAACTGGAATAAAAATAAACAAAACGACAATGGCCACGATAACTTTCATGGTTATTCGTGTCCTCTTGTCGTTTGATTGACTCATTTGTAATGACTTAATAAAAGATTTAGTTAGCGCTTTATACGTTGTCATCTTTCTTTTCTCCGGTCATTTCAAGGAATATCTGCTCAAAATCTTTTCCTGGGTATCTAGAGGAGAGTTCCTCCATAGTTCCATAGAAAATGTCTTTTCCGTGATTAATAATGATTATCTTATCACAGAGCTTTTCCGCAACTTCTAAGACGTGCGTCGAGAAGAGTACGCAGTTGCCAGCTTCTGCATGCTCGTGCATCATGGCTTTTAAGTTATAAGCTGATTTTGGGTCGAGGCCGATAAGCGGCTCATCCAAAATCCAAACTGGTGGGTTGTGCACGAGCGCAGCTGCAACCATCATCTTCTGACGCATACCATGTGAATAGTTCTGCATCTGCAAATCGAGAGCATCCATAAGGCCGAAACGAGTCGCAAAAGTCTCAATTCTTTCACGACGGATATCAGTCGGAACCTTATAGATGTCTGCGATAAAGTTTAAAAACTCAATGCCTTTAAGGCGAAGGAACATATCAGGGTTATCTGAGATATAACCTATGATTTCCTTTGCCTCTAAAGGTTGTTTTGCCATATCAAAACCGTTTATATTTACAGTTCCTGAGTCAGGCTTTAGTATTCCTGTGAGGATTTTCATAGTTGTAGTTTTACCGGCGCCGTTAGGGCCAACAAAACCAACTATCTCACCATCATTTACGGTGAAACTTAAATCATCAACAGCTTTTAAAGTGTTAAATGTTTTAGTAACATTCGTAATTTCTAGCATCTCTACTCCTTAGATAAGCTTATCAAGAACCTTAAGTAACTTTTCAACATCTACTGGCTTTGTAATATGGGCATTCATTCCAGCAGCACGTGATTTTTGACGGTCCTCATCAAACGCATTTGCTGTCATTGCAATAATTGGGATGTGGGAAATTGCCTTCTGTGGCAATGCCCTTATAGCACGTGTAGCCTCATAACCATCCATGTTTGGCATCTGAATATCCATAAGAATAGCGGCATATTCGCCTTCCTGTGCTCTCTCCATGATAGCCACTGCAACAGTACCGTCATCTACGTCATTAACTACGAATCCACGTTCCTCAAGAAGGTCTTTTGCCATGTCGCGGTTAAGTTCGTTATCCTCTACGAGGAGAAGCTTTTTACCGATGAATTTATCAGTAGAAACAGCGCCCTTAGTAATAGTTCTGTCATCGAGTGTTGAGCCGCTTACAGCGAGTTTAAACTTAAATCTCAAAATAAATTCTGTGCCAATTCCAGGCTCACTCTTTACTGCAATTTGACCATTCATAAGGTCAACAATATTCTTAGTGATTGTAAGGCCTAGACCCGCTCCGACAGTTCTATTTACGCTGACTGTATTTTCACGTGAGAATGGCTCATAAATATGTTTAATAAAGTCGTGACCGATACCAGCACCGTTATCTCTAATTCTAAATTCATATACACCATATCCAGGTTCCTCGCTATCGCGCTGAAGAACTTCAAAGTTAACTATTCCACCAGGATCAGTAAACTTTTCTGAGTTGGAGAAAAGGTTTAAGAACACCTGATTTAGATGTATCTTATCGCAGAAAATATTTTCATCCACGATACCTGAGAAATTAGTAGCAAATGTGAGTTTCTTTGCTTCAAGACCTGGACGAACCATCTCATCAACACCTGCAACAAGTGAGAAGAGATTATATGCTTCTTCTTTAATAGAAATTGTGCCGTTTTCTATACGGTTAACGTCAATAATATCATTTACAAGTGTGAGGAGATGATCATTAGATGACTTAACCTTCTTTAAGTATCCACGTACTTTATCTGGGTCCTCAGCATTTTCGTACGCAAGGTCAGTAAAGCCCATTGAGGAACTCATTGGCGTACGAAGATCATGTGACATATTTGAAATAAAGAGGGCTTTTGCTGCGTCTGCTGCTTCTGCCTTTTTCAAGCGCTCCTCAAGGAGAGTCTTCTCGACACTTCTCTTTGCGCTTGCAAAAACAAGGTAAATATATGCAGCAAAAGCGAAGCACTCAACTGCAACAAGGAGTACAAATGCCTGCTCTGCTCTATATGCAGCCTGATATACAGAACGTTCTGGAGCCATAAAGATAAGTTCTCTATCCTCATCAACATCCATTCGGATGATTGAGGTGTCTTTTATAGTTCCAGCGCCCTTAAATACATTGTTAAGTTCTGGGCTGATTTTTACTTCTTTTGAGTTATAGAGAACATTAAGTGATGCTTTCTCTATGATAAACACTTCACCATTACCATAATAGAGATTTAAAGCACCGAGGTCTGAATCCTCTGTAGTTTTAGCTTTAGCAGCAAGTGATTCTGCAGTAGCTTCAAATTTTGCATATGATTCACTCTTAACCGCACTGATAATATTTGAGTACGAGTACCATGTGCAAACTGCTACGAATGCCATAATTACTATAGTAATAATGACAAGTGTTGTTCTTTTTCTAGGCATTTGCATACCTCCCCACCTTAATTTAAATACAGTATAACACTTTTTTAGTATATTTTCACTATTTATTATTGGTTTCTCTTTACTTTTTTATATAAAATAATTATAATGTTATTAATTACCCTAATATTTTGGGGATTTATAAACATTTTTTAGTAAGGAGGGATTGTATGGACTTTGAAAAGAGATATAGAATCTTACTTGTAGATGATTCCGAATTAAACCGTTCCATACTTTCCGATATTCTTGGGGAAGAATTTGAAATAATTGAGGCTTGTGATGGTTTAGAGGCTGTCTCATATCTTGAGCAGCACTCTGCAGAAGTTTCTATAATGCTTCTTGATATGGTTATGCCTACTATGGACGGCATGGCTGTTCTTGACGTAATGAATAAGAAGCATTGGATTGACGACGTTCCTGTTGTTGTTATCTCTGCCGACCATCAGCCTGAGAATGTTGAAAAGGCATATAGACTCGGAGCTACAGACTTCATCTTTAGACCTTTCGACTCATACATAGTTTACAGACGCGTTGTTAACACTATCATGCTTTACTCAAAGCAGAAGAGACTTGAAGAGCTTGTAACAGATCAGGTTTATGAGCGTTCAAAGAACAACCGTATGCTTATCTCAGTTCTCTCTCACATCGTTGAATTCAGAAACGGTGAGAGCGGTGCACACTGCCTTAATATCAACACTATCACAGAAAAACTTCTCACAACTCTTATTGCTAAAACTAATGCTTATAATATTTCTAGAGCAGACATCCCTATTATTTGTACTGCTTCTTCACTTCACGATATCGGTAAAATCGCTATCCCTGAGACCATCCTTAACAAACCTGGCAGACTCACAGACGAAGAGTTTGCTATCATGAAGACTCACTCTATGGAAGGCGCTAAGATGCTTAACGCTGTTCCTCTTGGCGGAGAAGAGCCTCTCATCAAACGTGCATACGAAATCGCACGTTGGCACCACGAGCGCTTCGACGGACGTGGATATCCAGACGGCCTTACAGGTGATAGGATTCCTATCGCAGCTCAGGTAGTTTCTATCGCAGACGTTTATGATGCACTTACATCAGAACGTTGCTATAAAGCTGCATATTCACACGAAAAAGCTCTTGAAATGATCATGAACGGCGAATGTGGACAGTTTAATCCACTCCTCCTTGAATGTCTTCAGGAAATCGCTCCAAGTCTTAAGGAAGATCTCGGTAAAGAGACCGCTCTCTTCGAGCAGACAAATAAAGACCTTAAGAACATCACAAGCGAACTCTTCAGTAATCCTGACCTCGCAGGTTCTAACCGTTCACTTCAGCTTCTTGAGAGCGAGCGTGAAAAATTCAGATTCTTCTGGGATAAGACAAACGAAGTATTCTTTGAGTACTATGCTGAATCATCAGTTCTCTCCTTCTCACACGGAGCAGCTTATCTCGTTGATGGCGGCAGCATGATTGTTGACCCACTCAAACCTGGTTTCTTTGATGATAGACTTAATGCTATCGTAGCTCTCGAGCTCGACAAAGCTATGTCTTTAACATCTTATGAATATACAGACTTTAAATCCGAAGTTGAATGGAACGGCGCTATGTTCAGAATTGAAGGTAAGACCGTTTGGGACTTCGATGATGATGAGCCAGTTTTGACATCTCTCTATGGCCGTGCTTATAGAGCAGAAAAGGTAGGTGCAGATATTTATGACAATTAAAGAATGTTACGCATTAATAGGTGCTGATTACGAAGGCGTTGTTGCTCGTCTTTGCGGTGAAGCTAGAGTACAGAAATTCATTCCAAAATTTGTTGATGACCCTACTTATGCTGATTTAATCAAAGGCTTTGATGAGCAGAACTGGGAACTTGCTTTTAGAGCTGCTCATACTATGAAAGGCATCTGCGCAAACTTCGGTTTCACAAAGCTTCAGACATCATCTTCAGATCTCTGTGAGATGCTTCGTCCAGGAGTTTATAACGAAGCTGCTCCTGCACAACTCGAAATAGTAAAAGCTGATTATGCTGCTACTATCGACGCTCTTTCAAAGATTGACTAAACTAAAAGGACCAAAGCTTTAAGCTTTGGTCCTTAATTTTTAACTTCTAAGAAAATCTTCTAAATTCCAATTTTCAAAATCTGGAATAAAACTTTCCTCTGCAGCCTCGCCCTCTTGGACGAAGGCTTTTGTTATACCCAAATCACAGGCAAAATCTATTACCTCGTCATATTCCTCTTTTAATAATTTCCTTTTAAGTTCTGAAAAATCTTTATTTTTTAACTTCTCCTCTTTTTCAAGTACAGGAAGTAGAGGCGTGTACTGACTCATAATACTTATGTATATATTATCCCCATACGTCTCATATAGATATTTAAGTACAGCTTTTGAATCTTCAACACATCCAGGAAGGACTAAGTGTCGGGCTATAAGCCCAGGATCTTTTCCTTCAACTTGTCTATACATCTCTTTAATAGCTTCTTTTGCGACATCAAAATAGTCAGGCGCGTTTGAATATAGCTTTGAAAGTTCCGGACTCACATACTTTAAGTCAGGTAGATATATATCTACAAGTCCGTTTAAGTACCTGATAGTATCTACTGATTCATATGAGCTAGTGTTATAAACGATGGGAATAGAGAGACCCTCTCGCTTTGCTTTGATAAGCGCTCCGCGAATTTCCGGCACAAAATGTGTCGCAGTCACAAGGTTGATGTTCTTTGCGCCTTTTTCCTCTAGGTGGAGGAAAATGCTGCAAAGCTCATCCACTGTGACTACTTGGCCGTTTGTGCCGTCAGCTATGTTGTGGTTCTGGCAAAAGACACAGTGGAGCGGACATCCGCTAAAGAAAACTGTGCCAGAACCCGTGTCGCCTGAAATAGGTGGCTCCTCCCACATATGAAGGCTCGCGCGTGCGACACGAATCTCATTCGTCTCACCGCACACGCCTTTTTCACCGAGATTTCTATTCACTTTGCAACCACGAGGGCACAAATTACAATAATCCATTACTTATTCATCTGCTCATGTTCTTCTTTGATTTGCTTTGCAAGTTCTGCTGCCGTCCAAGATTTGTTGGTCTCTGTCACCATAGCTTTATATGGAATATCAAGACCGTTGTTCCTGAGAGCCTTTAAAAACTTATCAAGTTCTGTTCCAGGGAATCCATAGAGAACCAAAAGCTCATCTGAAAAATCTACATCTTTACTGTCAGTCTCTACAGACTGAAGACCTACAAGTTCCCCAACTGGCTTCTTTAAATCCTCTTTACCCGGACGCTTTATTTTTAGTCCTTGTTTTCTACTGATAGAGTCAATTTTTTCAAATCTCTCATCAGTAAAATTATAGCAAAGGACTGTTCCTGCTATACGAATTTTCATTTCTCTTCACCCTTCAACAGCCCTGTGTATTTTACCTTCATAAGTTTATTAAATGGTTTCGCAAGTGGTGGCCATGAGAGTATGAGTGCAAGCACCACAGCGGAGAGAAGGAATACCACTGGTCCCCAAACCGGTCCGAGATTATCCATAACAAGTGCGCCAAAACCAACATCCATAAGTACATAGAGAATTGGTCTATGGAAGAAATATATAGGAAGTGTTGCAGCACCTATGTACGACATCTTATTCTGCCTATTTGGAATAAGACAGATGATAGCGGCTGATAAAACAGCAGATGCGAAATACCAGCCAAGTCTGATAATTGGTCCAAGATTTGATGCTGGGAAAGCCGCATATTCTCGTCTTCCAACAAATACTGGGCGAAGAGAATAAAGTGCATCTCTAAAGATGAATGCAAAAACAACTAAAGCAATCAAAAGAAGTACTGATACGACTTTCATCCAAGACTTTCTAGTCTTCTCGATTATCTTATTTGCATCTAGATAGAATCCAAAGAGGAAGAAAGGATAGAAAACAATAATTCTAGAGAGACAAAGTACATCTCCAACCCCGTCTATATATCCAACAAGAAGTGATGAAACTACACTTATTATCATCATAGGAACAGGTTTAACATTTCTAAAGCAGTAGGTCATACAAAGCCACATTGCCATAGCGAGCATGTACCAAGGAATGCCCGATTCAGAAAACAAATTAAAATGGCTGTCATGGCCAAACGAAATTCTCTCAATATAAATAATTAGTTTTAACAAAACATAAAGAATTAAATATGAGATAATCTTATTCACCTGGAGTTTGTCATCTTTATATCTTGTAAAAAGACCGGATACGAAGATAAACAAAGGCATGTGAACAGAATAGATAATAGAGAACATGCTCTGCATTATCTCGTTACTTCCTGTAAACTGAGTAACAAAATGTCCCATTACAACAAGAATAATAAGGAGCGCTTTTACATTGTCCCAAAGATATACTCTTTGCTTTGTCTCAGGCATAATACACCTCCAAGAATTTATACAGTAATTATACAACAAAGGCTAGTAGCAATGCCACTAGCCTTTTACTTTTAATTACTTAAGGAAGCCCTGGATAATAATCTCCTCAGCCTCTTCTTCAGACATACCAAAAGTCTCAAGTTTAATAAGCTGATCGTTATTAATTTTACCAATAGCTGCCTCATGGATAATCTGTGCATCTGGATGATTTGCAGAGATAGCAGGAATAGAACTAATCTTTGCATTGTCCATAATGATAGAGTCACACTGAACATGAGCGTGACATGCGTTGTTTCCGACAGCGTTTGGATAGAAGACCTGAACAGAGTCGTCCTTACCAACTGTACGAGAGATAATCTGAGCAGATGAGCCCTCGCCGTTTAGGTTTACGACCATATCAGTTTTAGCCTCCTGCTTACCATGTGTCATAAGACGCTCAAGTACATACATCTTAGCACCTTTTTCGAGGTTTGCTTCTGTCTTTCTGTAAGTTGAATCAACACCCTTAATCTGAACCATATCCATCTCACAATATGAACCTTCATCCATATTAACGATAGTTGTTGGGTTCATGATACGCTTGCCGTTTCCGTCGCCTGCGCCGTAATGCTTCTCAACATATTTAACTGATGCATTCTTACCAATATGGAAAGAATGGATGCCGTCATGCTTTGATTCCTCGTCACCACAGTTATGAATACCACAACCTGCAACGATTTCTACATTTGCTCCTTCACCGATAAAGAAGTCATTATATACAGTCTCCTGTACACCTGACTCAGTTATGATTACAGGGATGTGTACCTTTTCTGCTACAGTGAAAGGCTTGATGATAATATCGATACCTGGTTTGTCGAGTTTCTGTCTAATTTCAATGTTCTCAGTTGAAGTCTTAACTACACCTTCACCATTTTTACGGATGTTGAAAGCTCCATCAGGAGTTCCGACCATATCTGCAATTTCTGCAAGCATTGTACGATCAGTTGGTGTAAGAGAGAGGTCAAATTTAAAATCTTTAATATCCATTATTTGCCCTCCCCTCTAAGATTACACTCACGTGAGAAACTGCCAAATTCTGAGAGGAGTCTAGGGAAGACTTCATCCTTTGGTCCCTGGGTCTGTACCTTGCCGTTTGCAAGTACAATAATCTCATCAGCAAGCTGCATAATTCTCTCTTGGTGAGAGATGATAATTACGCTGTTTGTCTCATTCTTTGCAAGTGTCTTAAATGTATCAACGAGCATTGTGAAGCTCCAAAGGTCAATACCTGCCTCCGGCTCATCATAGATTGCAAGGTCGAGGTTACGAGCCATAAGTGTGGCAATCTCAATAC
>DCGF01000025.1:0-639 GCA_002314555.1 Ruminococcaceae bacterium UBA1785
CTCTCTGATAGACTTCACAATATGAGAACTCTTGAGTTTATGCGCGAGCAAAAACGTCGCGACAAATCTCAGGAGACTTTGGAAATCTATGCACCTATAGCTCATAGACTTGGTATCAGAACTGTAAAAGAGGAACTTGAAGATCTCTCTATCAGGTATTTGGATCCAGTTGGATATAAAGAGATTGAAGAACTTATTAATCGTAATGATAAAGTTCATCCAAACTTCCTTGAGGACTCAATTGAGTCTATCACGGAGCGAGTACACGCTCTTATTCCTAACGCTAAAGTTGACGGACGTCGTAAAAGCGTTCACGGCATCTACCGTAAGATGTATATCTTAAACCGTGAATTTGATGAGATTTATGATGTCTATGCTATTCGTATAATAGTTGACTCAGTAGTAGACTGTTACAACTGTCTTGGTATTATTCACGACATGTATCACTCTCTTCCTGGTCGATTTAAAGACTATATCAGTACGCCAAAAGCTAATATGTATCAGTCGCTTCATTCCACTGTAATTAGCAATGAAGGCATTCCTTTTGAGGTTCAAATAAGAACCTGGGAGATGCATCAAACAGCTGAATACGGTATCGCAGCTCACTGGAAGTATAAACTTGGTGTTGAAGGTAAGAAT
>DCGF01000025.1:709-4214 GCA_002314555.1 Ruminococcaceae bacterium UBA1785
GATTTAGAGGATATTGTTCAAACTATCAAAACAGACTTCGTTCCAGATGATGTATTTGTCTTTACTCCAAAAGGTGATGTAATTAGCATCCCTTCGGGCTCAACTGTTATAGACTTTGCATATGCAATTCATACACAGGTTGGCCACAAGATGATTGGTGCTAAGGTTGATGGTCGTATAGTTCCTATTGACTATCAGATTAGAACTGGACAAATTGTAGAGATTTTGCGCTCAACTGATCCAAATAAAGGTCCTTCTAGAGACTGGCTAAATATTGTAACCACATCAGGTGCCAGAGCAAAAATACGTAGCTGGTTTAAGAAGGAAAAACGCCCTGAAAATATTGCAGAGGGTAAAGCACAGTTCGAACGTGAACTTCGTAAAAATGGCATACGTCTCTTCGATGAGGAACTTGAAAAACTAATTCTTGCTCTTGCAAAACGTAAAGGTTTTGAAAATGACCCAGATGAGTTCTTTGCGGCTATCGGTTATGGCAGCATAGTTGTAGAGAATCTCCAGCCATTTATCAAAGATGAGTATGCTAGAATTCTAAAAGAAGCAGAGGGCCCTCGTGATGAAATTGTTGTTACTAAACCTATTCATAGGACAAGTTCTGAGGGCATAATTGTTGAGGGAATAGATAACTGTTTAGTTAAGCTCTCAAAATGCTGCAACCCGCTCCCAGGCGATGACATTATAGGTTTTGTCACCCGTGGACATGGCGTATCAGTACATAAGCGCGACTGTACTAACGTTCCTCTAAACATAAGAGCTTCAAGTGAACCTGAGCGTTGGATTAGAGTATTCTGGGATGAAAATGTTAAAGAGGAATTTAATGCCACTATGGACATCTACTGTATCAGTAGAATTGGTCTTATGGCTGACATCTCAACAACCCTTGCTAATATGCATGTAGATATTCGCTCTATTTCTACTCGAGATAGTAAGGATGGAATTAAAGTTCTTACTCTTACTATTGCTGTTAATGGTGTTGAACATCTTCAGAGTGTTACTAAATATCTTAAAAAAGTTAATGGTGTACTTTCAGTTGAAAGAACAGGTGTATAAATGAAAGTTTCTAAAATTGTTCTAGGTGGGTTAGAAACTAACTGCTATATAGTTCTAGATGAATTATCAGGTCTTGGAGCAGTCATCGACCCAGCTTTATATACAACTTCACTACTTGATGCTATCAAAGCTTCAGGTATGACTAAACTTCAGTATATTATTTTGACTCACGGACATTCAGACCATATCCTTGGTGTCTATGATTTAAAGAGAGAATATCCTGATGCTACTGTTGTCATAGCTGAAGATGATGAGATATGTCTTACAAGTGCTTCTTGCTCATTAGCATCAGACCTAGGTATTGAGCAACATCCTATGCATGCTGATAAGCTCGTACGAGATGGCGATACATTCTTCTTTGGAGGAATAGAGGTAAAAGTTGTTACAACTCCTGGTCATACTCCAGGAAGCGCTTGCTATCTCTTTGATAATATTATGTTTTCAGGTGATACTCTTTTCTGTCGAACATGTGGCAGAACAGATCTATTTAGAGGGAACTTAAATGATATGCAAGCATCCATTAAAAAACTTGGAAAATTAAGTGGTGACTACATTGTTTATCCAGGTCACGGCATCTCAACTACGCTTGATGCAGAGCGTAAGACTAACAGATTTATGAGGAAGATTGAATGGTCCTTATTGTAGACGGTAATGACTATGCATATGAACTTGAAAAATTAACCTCCTGCTTTTATCAAGAGGAGGCTGTAAAAGTCATTATTGATGGCAAAATGAAAGATGGAACAGAGCCTTCTTCTGATATCTTAAATGAATTGCCTTCTATTAGTGCATCAAAACGTATATGTGACAAAGAGACACTACTAGATGTAACTTTTAGGGATAAAGATTCAAAAGAAATTAAAAAGACAGAAAAAGGAAACTTTGTTTCATGTTCTTTAGCATCTTCAAAAGATAGTATTGAACTTCATTTAGCGCAACTTCTTTATAAGGTACTCTGTGAAGCAACAGGTATTGTCCCTGGGTTTGGTATTCTAACAGGTATAAGACCTTCTAAACTTCTTATTAGACTTATGGAAGAAAAAGGCATAGACGCCGGCGTAGAGTACTTTAAAGATGCTTTCTTTGTCTCTGATAAGAAGACTAAACTTACTCTAGATGTTGCAAATGCCGAAAAGAACATAATGAGCACTTCAACACCTGATGCTTTTAGTCTTTACATATCAATTCCATTTTGTCCAAGTAGATGTTCATACTGTTCTTTTGTTTCGAGTGCAGTTGATACACCTACTGCAAAGAAAGCATTTGTTCCTTATTTTGAAAATCTCTTAAAGGAGATTGAATACACAGGAAAGATAGCTAAAGAATCTAAGATTAGAATGTTATCTGCTTATGTAGGCGGTGGAACACCTTCAACACTTTCAGCAGATCAGATTGAAAGGCTTCTTAAAACTGTACATGACAGTTTTGATATGTCGTTTTGTACTGAGTTTACGTTTGAGGCAGGTCGACCGGACACGATTACAGGCGAAAAACTTAAGGCCTGTAAATCCGGCGGTGTCGACCGCATTAGCATTAACCCTCAGACAATGTCTGACGAAGTTCTAAAGAATGTAGGACGAAACCATACCTCAAAACTCTGCATAGAAGCATTTAAATCTGCAAAAGAAATAGGCTTTGATAACATTAACATGGACCTTATTGCAGGTCTTCCAGGAGATACATTAGAAGGATTTAAAGATAGTGTAGATAAAGTAATTGCTCTTGGTCCTTCAAGTATTACGGTGCATGCCTTAGCTTATAAGCGCTCTTCAGATCTTGAATTTGATAGCGGTCTATTTTCAGTTGCGCGTGACATCTCTTCTATGGTTGATTACGCAAATGATGCGCTGTATTTTGCAGGTTACATCCCTTATTACATGTATCGTCAAGCAAAGTCTGTTGGCAATCTTGAAAATGTAGGTTGGTGTAAACCGGGTTACGAATCAAAGTACAACATATATATGATGGAGGAGTGTCACACAATTTTAGCTTGTGGTGCTGGAGCCGTCACAAAACTTAAAGAACCAAATGGTTCAAACATCAGTAGAATTTTTAATTTTAAATATCCTTTTGAATATAATGATAAATTCTCTGAACAAATTAGTAGAAAGAAAGCTGTATTGGATTATTATGGACAATCTTCATTACATGAAGGTAATTAACAAAGAAGTAATTACTAATCCAATTGAATATGTAAGTAAGTGTGAGAGAATGTATGCTGCTTATCTAGAGCAGATTGTACGTGAAATCTCACAGCGTCCTGGTGACTATAAAATTATCATGCTTTCAGGACCAAGTTCCTCTGGAAAGACAACTGGCGCTAATAAAATTGCGCGTCTATTTCAACAACTGGGAACTGTTGCAAACGTAATCTCTTTAGATGACTTCTATAGAAACCGCGACGATATTCCGCCTGGAAAAGATGGTCAGAAAGATT
>DCGF01000072.1:0-4165 GCA_002314555.1 Ruminococcaceae bacterium UBA1785
TGAGGTGCTCTTATTTTTTGATTAGTCAAGGAAGTCCTTAAGCTTCTTTGAGCGTGATGGGTGACGAAGCTTTCTAAGTGCTTTAGCTTCGATCTGACGGATACGCTCACGAGTTACGTTGAATTCCTTACCTACTTCTTCAAGGGTTCTTGGATGACCATCCTCAAGACCGAAACGGAGTGAGAGAACTTTCTCCTCACGTGGAGTTAAGGTCTTAAGTACGTCAGCGAGCTGTTCCTTAAGAAGAAGCATTGATGCTGCGTCTGCTGGAGCGAGCGCGTCATCATCAGGAATGAAGTCACCAAGATGTGAATCTTCCTCTTCACCGATAGGTGTCTCGAGGGAAACTGGTTCCTGAGCAACACGAAGGATCTCACGTACCTTCTCTACAGGCATGTCGAGTTCCTTTGCAATCTCCTCAGCAGTTGGGTCTCTACCATTCTTATGAAGAAGGATTGAGTTTGTCTTCTTAACCTTGTTGATAGTCTCAACCATATGTACAGGGATACGGATTGTTCTAGCCTGGTCAGCAATAGCACGAGTGATGGCTTGGCGGATCCACCATGTAGCATATGTTGAGAACTTAAATCCCTTTGTAAAGTCAAACTTATCTACTGCCTTGATAAGTCCTAAATTTCCTTCCTGGATTAGGTCGAGAAAACTCATTCCACGTCCTACGTATCTCTTAGCAATAGATACAACAAGACGAAGGTTTGATTCAGCAAGCTTTTTCTTTGCCTCCTCATCACCCTCAGAAATACGGATGGCGAGGTCAATCTCCTCCTCAGGTGTGAGAAGTGGTACTCTACCGATTTCCTTTAAGTATACCTTTACTGGGTCGTCCATAGCAGCGTTCTTGTTTACGTTATCAACCGCACCAAGTTCAACTGCCTTTGGCATCTCAAGGTCGAAGTTTAAAGACTCAAGTGCAGCGTCACCGAGGTCATCTATGATCTCGATACCGTTTTGGTCGAGTGTCTCATAGAGGTGATCAAGTTCCTCCATGTCCATATCGACTTCTACGATAGCTGCATCAATGTCATTTGTTGAGAGTCTACCTTGTGCTTTTCCCTTCTCAACAAGGGCGGAAATGACATTAATTCCTTTTTCTTCTGACATGTTTACACATCCTTGTTATTGAATAATTTCAAAAATTCTTCATCAGAAAGCTCAGCTGCATTCTTTGTCTGCTGGGATTTTTTATTTTCCTCTTTGAGGACTTTGATACTGTCCTCAACCTCAGCTTTAGTGTTCGATATCATCGCACCACTATTTTGCAGCTTTACTAGATGTCCCATCTCCTCAGGTGAAAACTCAGATGAGAGATATATGAAGTCGAGCGATTGACCGGACTTTATTCTTTCACTAAACACCTTATATGCGTGTCTATAAAAGTCTGATGGAAATTCTTCCGGTGTCAGCTGCGGCTCAATAATCTTCAAAAAGTCTGGGTTGTTTTGAAGAGATGTAATTATAGTCTCCTCTGCTCTGTGGGCACGAACTTTGTCGTCAAATCCTTTTCGAAGACTGCTGAAATCACTTTTTTTACTTTGCCTGTTTAGGCGTCGTTCCGCGTCTTTGACCTGTGCCATTATGGCATCCTTAGAGACCGACAACTCATCGGAGAGACGGGAGGCATAAATATCCTTCTCTATGGCGCCTAGTGGCGCTAAAATAGGCACGGCCTTGCGTAAGAATTTTAGGCGTCCGTCGTCTGTACCGAGGTCCAACCCCTCTTTGCATATGAGGAGCTTATATTCAATTTCGTTCATCGCACCGGAGAGGATTGTTCTCCAACGCTCTGGACCAAATTTTTTGATAACTTCATCCGGATCTTTGGCATCCGTATATTTAAGTGGATGTATGGAGAGGTTTGTTTCGCTGAGTTTAACTATGGCGCGGGCAAGCGCCTTTTGACCGGCCTCGTCACTGTCATATGAGAGGTAGACCTTCGAGCAGTAGTGCGAGATGAGTCTCACCTGCTCGTCTGTCAAAGCGGTGCCGAGGCCCGCAACAGCGTTTGTGAAGCCCGCCTGATGAAGGGCTATTACATCCATATAGCCCTCGCAGAGAATAAGGCTATCCTCGTTAGAGGTCTTAGCAAAATTCATGGCGAATATATTTTGACCCTTTTTATAGATAAGGGTATCGCTCGTATTTAAGTACTTTGGTTTTGAGTCATCAAGTACTCTACCGCCAAAGGCAACTACGTTTCCACGTAGGTCAATTATTGGGGTGATTACTCTGTTTCTGAAAGTTGGATAGAATGTAGTCTTACCCTCTTTTGCTGACTTCCTACAGAGGTCACCTTCGAAGAGTTCCTGAGCCGAGTAGCCCTTAGAACGCATGTAGTTCATGAATGTGTTCCAGTCGTTTGGTGCATAGCCAAGGCCGAAGTGAGTCACAGTCTGTGGAGTGAGGCCTCTACCGTTCCAGTAGTTAAGACCCGCTCCACCATCAGGGCTCAGCATGAACTGATGGAAGAAACGCGCAGCTTCCTTATTCATCTCAAGCATGCGCTTTCTCTTTTTTATCAAAGTGTCATCATACTGCTCATTTGGCATCTGAAGTCCTGCTTTATCAGCTAGGAACTTTACAGCCTCGATGTAATCAAGGTTCTCTATGTCCCTGATGAATGTGATGGCGTCGCCACCCTTTGTACAGCCAAAGCAGTAGTATGACTGGCTTTCTGGATATACGACGAAAGAAGGAGTCTTTTCACTGTGGAATGGACAGAGACCTTTTGTGAGTCGGCCAGCACGCTTTAAGTCGACATATTCGCCTATAAGCTGCTCGATGTCGATTCTGTCGCGAAGCTGTTCTAAGAACTGTTCGTTAAGTCTTACTGCCACAGTGGTTCCTCCTTTCGTGTTTTGTTTATTTGTTTTGGTTTTATTCGACCCAGAATTTAGGTACGAAGATTCTGTTATATGAGGCGAGTGCGTAGTGGTCACTCATGCCTGAGATGTAGTCACAAGCGCCGCGCTCAATGCCTTCTTTATTAACAATGATTTTATATTCTTCCGGCATCTCGTCTGGGTGCTCGAGGAAATATTTATAGAGCTTAACCACTATGTCCATAGCCTTACCTTCCTCACCTTTGCAGGTAGGGTTTGTATAGACGTTAGCAAACATGAATTTATGAATCTCATCATATGCTTTTGCGATATCAGGAGCCATGATGATGTCATCGGTGGAGTTCTCTATAACTGAGCGAACCATAGTATTTATACGCTGAGACTTTCTCTCACCGAGAATGTCTCTAAGGTCGCTTGGAATATCAGCTTCAGTCAAAATGCCTGCACGCTCAGCATCATCGATGTCATGATTTATGTAGGCTATATGATCTGCTACTTTTACTAGTCTACCCTCTAGGGTGTCCGCTTCCTTACCCACCGTGTGACAGCAGATGCCATCACGTACTTCATATGTGAGGTTAAGGCCGCGGCCGTGCTTTTCTATAACGTCGACAACACGGAGGCTCTGCTCGTAATGCTTAAAACCGCCTGGGAAGACCTCGTTTAGGGCACGCTCACCTGCGTGGCCAAACGGTGTGTGACCCAGGTCGTGACCGAGAGCTATAGCCTCCGTCAAGTCCTCGTTAAGGCGAAGGCCGCGAGCCATAGTTCTGGCAATCTGAGAAACCTCAAGTGTATGTGTAAGTCTTGTTCTATAGTGGTCACCTGTAGGTGCTAAAAATACCTGTGTCTTATGCTTAAGTCTACGGAAAGCCGCAGAGTGGATTATACGGTCCCTATCACGCTGATAGGCCGTACGGATGTCATCCTCTTCCTCAAAGACTGCTCTACCCTTAGTCTCTCTTACGTGCATAGCTTTGGTACTAAGAGTTAAGTCCTCGATTCTTAATGTTTCTTCCCTAATAGTCGACATATTATTCCTTCTCTTTGCGGAGTATTGCTCCAGGCATAATTTCTTTGTCACATTTAATTCTTATTATCGCCATAGGGTTTGGAGCTACATCCACTTCCTCACCCTTCTCGTTTAGCATCTGTTCCACTTTGATAGTGAAAGGCTCTGTGCCTGGCATAAGGACTTCAAGTTCGTCTCCCTTATAGAAACGGTTTCTCTGAATAACTTCTAAGTATCCGTCCTTATATCCGTTTACGTTTGCGATAATATCCCATTCGCGAATATAAATGCCGTC
>DCGF01000072.1:4313-7719 GCA_002314555.1 Ruminococcaceae bacterium UBA1785
TATGCATTAGTTACTGCTGCTGCATAATATGCGCTCTTAGCACGTCCCTCGATTTTGAAGCTGTCAACGCCAGCGTCGATAAGTTCTGGGATGTGCTCTATCATACACATATCCTGTGAGTTTAAGATATATGTTCCGTCCTTACTGTCAGTTATCTCAAAGTACTGACCAGGACGTTTTTCCTCAACTAAATGATACTTCCAACGGCATGGCTGAGCGCAGTCACCTCTGTTGGCATCTCTGCCAGTCATGTAATTTGAAAGCATGCAACGACCTGAGAAGCTCATACACATAGCACCGTGTACAAAGCATTCGATTTCAAGGTCCTTTGGAGTTTTGGCGCGAATCTCTGCAATGTCGTCGAGTGAGACTTCACGCGCCATAACGATGCGCTTTGCGCCAAGGTCATAGAGGGCGTTTGCCGTCTCAAAATTAACAACGCCAGTCTGAGTTGACATATGTATGTCAACACCTGGGGCGTATTTTTGAGCCATACGCATAACGCCTATGTCAGCGATAATAAAGGCATCGATACCAGCATCTTTTGCCACCTCAAAGAAATGTGGGAGGTTTGGCACCTCATCATTTCTAGGAAGCGTATTTGCAACAAGGTGTACAGCTACACCTTTGTCATGACACTTCTTTACAGCAGTGTAAAGAGTCTCATCATTAAAACTTTCTGTCGCTGCTCGCATGTTGAAAAGCTGACCGCCTAGGTACACTGCGTCTGCTCCGTAGAGTAGCGCAGACTCGAGGCGCTCAGCGTCCCCTGCGGGCGCGAGTAACTCAGGTCTATTTGTCTTCATCTGTATCTACCAATGCACTATACATGAGTTTGTTACGTTCAGCTTCTGTCTTTGCAGCATACATGTTTCCAGCGGAGTCATGTCCGAAGAAGTAGTAGTCTGTAGTTGCTGGGTAAAGAACCGCTTTAATAGCGTCGTTACCTGGGCAGCAGATAGGTCCTACTGGAAGACCGAAGCAGTTATATGTGTCATACTTCTGTGAATATGTGTTTGCCTCACCTACAGATACGTTTGGTTCAATGTATTTTGCTACATAAACCTTTGTGGCATCTGACTGGAGTGATGGGAATGAAGATGACTTAAGTCGGTTATGGAAGACAGATGCTATAACCGCCATCTGCTCTGCGTCACCGGCCTCTTTTTGGATGATGGAGGCCATAGTGATAACTTCGTCAACTGACATGCCAAGTTCCTTAGCACGTGCGTCATATTCATCAGTCCACTTATCCTCAAAGTTTGAGAGAAGCTTTCTGATTACTGAGCTTGCGCTCTGTCCAATGTAGAACTCATATGTATCAGGATAGAGATATCCCTCAAGGTAGTAGTAACGTGAGGATTTGTTCTCAATACCGCTCAAAATAGCATTATCAAATGTGGCCTTTTCCAAGTTACTGTAGAAGTCAGCTGATGTGCAAACGCCAGCCTTCTCAAGCTTTAGAGCGATTTGGTCGATGCTAAATCCTTCTGGGATGGTAACTGTTACAGTCTCCTGCTTTTGTACCTCCTGACATGAGAGGAGCATCTTCTCAAGACCCATTGATGGCTTGAGATCATAAACGCCGCTTAGGTATGTCTTAAAGTCTGTGGACTTATGCATGCCACTTGTGAAAGCCATGAACAGCTTACAGAGGCCCTTATGCTTAATGAGTTTCTGCTTATCAAGTTGGTTAATGAGTTTGTTAGTAGTTGTATTTTCGGCAACGGTGATAGTGACAACTTCATCACTTCTGTTATTACCGAGGATATCATTTACGAAGGACATTGTATAAATGGAGAGAATGGTAGAGATAGCCACCAGTACTGCAACGTAGATGAGTGCGCCTCTAGTACCGTTAGCTTTGAGGAATTTTTGAAGTGTGAAACCGTCAGCGGTCTTAGCACCTTGGATTTTAGTAGTTCTAGCTCTAGTCTTAGATTTATATCTCTTTCGAGCTACTTGATTCTGCTGAGGTCTACGTCTCTGCGCCTGCTGTGGAGCTACTGGCTGCTGTGGTGCAACAGGAGCTGCTGGGCGCGCAGTTTTCTTAGCGGCAAAGTATACTTCGCCACTGTAGTATTCCTCATTATTCTTTGTCTCAACAGGAGGTTTCCATTCCTCTGCAACAACATGTGCTTGCTGCTCCTCCTGTGCCTCGGAAGCATTGAGGTTTTCTATCAATGCCTCGAGTTCTTTGTCTGCATTAAATGCCATTTCCTAATGTGTCCTCCAAATTAGAATCTGCACTGCATAGAGTCTGTCACTCTGCGTGCAGCATCATTTCCTACGAATTCAGCAGCTATAGCCTCGCCAAAGCTTATCGCACTGCCAGGGCCATCTGCTGTAATGATATTACCGTCCTTTGTGACGGATGCTCCGGTGAATACAGAGCAGTGGAGCTCTCCTTCAAAGCCAGGGAAGCAGGTAGCTTTCCTGCCGACAAGGAGGCGCATATGACCAAGGACTGAAGGAGCAGCGCAGATGGCACAGATGAGTTTATGCTTATCTGCACAGTACCTAATAAGTCCTCTGACGTCCTCACTATTATCAAGATTCTTTGTTCCAGGCATTCCGCCTGGAAGTACAACGGCGTCCACGTCAGCGTCTTTGACGTCTGAAAGCAGGATGTCTGCTTTCATAGGAATGCCGTGCGCGCCTTTGACAGTGTAATCACTGCCAACTGCCACAGTCTTAACATCAACGCCTGCACGGCGAAGAATGTCAACTGGAGCTACAGCCTCTATCTCTTCGAATCCCTCTGCTAAAAGAACGTAAACCATCTGTTTCCTCCTTAGCCAAGTGTAAGACCAATATATGCGTTTCTCATCTCAGACGCACCAATCTGAGCAGACTCATTAAGGGCGAGCAACATGCCTACCCTAGAGATACGCTCATTTGATGAGTGGATGTTTGAGTTTACTGGGAGATTTAATGTGAATCTCTCTGCCTCCTCCTCTAAGAGGAGCATGGTGTAAAGTTCACCAGGGTCTGAGAGTGTACACATCTCTCTTACGTATGCCACGTTCTTACCCATGTTGTACATGGCATAGCCATCACTGGTGAAGGCTATAGAACCTGATGCTGCATTATGCGCATACATAGCATACTTTATGCCATCAGCACCCCAGTTTAAGAAGTCTCCAAAGCCGAGACATTCCTGACGAATGCTGAAAGGATCAAGTGAGAAGGCGTTTGTGAGGTCTGGCTCAACTGCCCTACCCTTTAACTCCTCACGTGTGAAGTGAACAATCTTTTTATAAAAGGCTGTCTGATAGCCAAACTTTGCATAGTAGTCAAAGAGGTAATCCTCAGCTGGAACTAAAACGATGTAATCTATGCCACGTTCAACTGCAACTTCCTCTGCCTTACGCATGATAGCTGCCATATGGCCTTTATTTCTGTG
>DCGF01000072.1:7743-12384 GCA_002314555.1 Ruminococcaceae bacterium UBA1785
CCGAGTAGATGCAGCATAGAGGTAATATGTGCTATAAAGACGTCCGTTAATGACAGTCTGACAAGGAAGAAGATATGCGCAAGCTACCGCGATGCCTTCCTCTCGGGAGACAATAGCGTAGCCGTCCTTATACATAGTGTCAAAGAATGTTTTTATGTATTCATCACTATCGGCAAAAGCCATTCGCCAAAGAGCAGCGAGATTTGAAAAGTCACCACTGTTTGCAAATTCAACGACGCGTTCCATACACCCTCCGTTAGATTATGTTATCCACCAAAGACTCAATGTCTTTTGCTATATCAGCTATAGGTCTTGGCTCGTCACCTTCGTAGCACTTTACGATGCTCCAGCCAAGTTTCTCTGCCGCATACATACCTGCTTCTCTACAAGCGAGGAGGTATGCTACGTCAGCTTCATGTACGTCCTTCTTACCCTCATCACCTTTATATCGAGAAGTCATGAGTTTCTGTGAAATCTCAACAGGCATGTCAAGGAAGACTACAAGTGAAGGTTTTGGAATACCGATTTTTACGTATTCAAAATCCTCAAGCCAAGCTAGGTACTCATCCCAGTCTGACTTATCAAGTTTAGTCATCTGATGAGCCGCATTTGATGTGGCATATCTGTCAGCTAGGATAACCTTTCCTGAGAGGTAGTCCTCTTTCCATTTTGTGTTATAGTTTGCGAATCTATCTACTGCATAGAAACTAGAAGCAGCATATGCATTAACGTCCTTTGGATGAGTACCGAACTCTCCACCGAGATACATGCGTACCAAAGCTGATGATTCAGACTCATAATCTGGGAGCTTAATCTGACGTACGTCAACACCCTTTGACTGCATGTAATTTAGAACATTCTCTGTCTGTGTTGATTTGCCAGAACCATCAAGTCCCTCAATAACAATTAACTTTCCCATAACTGCCTCTTCTTTTAATATAATTAAACATAATTATCCATAATAAGATAATATAAGTCATATAACTATATCACACGCGCACCCGCATTTCAATATATACCTTTTAAATAAACCAAAAAATTTGATTTCGATACAAAAAATAAGCGTTGTAAAGTGCTATGCCTTTACAACGCTCTAATTTTTACTTATTCAATTCTATATAAGTTTTGCGGATGCCAGTGAAAAGGTCGGAGGCTAGAAGGCCGGCAACGCTTGTATCGCCTATAACTACGTCAGCTGCGTGCCCATGGATGAAGGCGCCACAAGAGGCGGCGTCTATAGGACTTAAGCCCTGAGCGAGGAGTGAACCGATGATTCCTGAGAGCACATCGCCGCTTCCGCCCTTTGCAAGGGCGACGTTGCCGGTAGTGTTGATATAAACATCATCTTTTTCTTTTGATGCAACAACTGTGGCTGCACCTTTTAGAAGTACCGTAACGCCATGATGCTTTGAAAATTCTGCGGCAATTCCCTCTCTGTTCTCCTCTATCTCAGAGACTGAGAGACCTGTGAGTCTACTCATCTCTCCAGGATGTGGAGTGATAATAACTGGAACTTGAAGTCCACTTAAAACTGAGAGATCATTTGCTAGAGCATTTAAGCCATCAGCGTCTATAACTACAGGGCACTTAGCACTTCTAAGCACCGTACCTACGAGCTCTGTGACATCTTCCGACTGCCCAAGTCCAGGTCCAATTACTATAGCGGAAGCCTTCTGAATATAGACAGAAAGTTTAGACATACACTCGACTGTGGCAGCGAGCTTTCCGTCTATTTCCGGCAGTGGCAGGACCATAACTTCTCTCATGTGAGATGCTATAGACGCATATGCGGATTCTGGGAATGCCACTGTCGTAAGACCGGCGCCAGCCACGCACGCTGCCCCACTACAAAGACAAGCAGCACCAGGCATATTCCTGCTTCCTGCGATGCAGAGAACATGACCAAAATCATTCTTATGCGCTTCAAGATTTCTAGCTGGAAGAAGCCTTATAAGTTCCTCCATTCTGAGTGTATAAAGTCTAGGTGAAACTGAGGATAGAGCCTCCTCACCTATGCCGATATCAAGCACAAATACCTTTCCACAATTCCCCCTACTTGGGAACAAAACATGGGCAGGTTTAAGGGTGGTTATGGCGAGAGTCACATCCGCACAAACCGCGTACTTACAAGCATCTCCAGTATCTGTATCCACGCCTGATGGCACGTCAACTGCTATGACAAAAGCAGTCGAGCAGTTGATCATTTTAAAGACCTCACTACACGCCTCATCGGGCTCACCGTGAAAGCCGATTCCAAAGATACAGTCGACTATCACATTCGCGTTTTCTATGGCCTCTTCGGCGAGGTTTGGATCCCAGTCATAACGGATAAGTTCAACTACACTTGGGTCAACCTTATGCGACATCTCGATAGCGTCCCCTGCAAGCGGCGCACCCTGTGCGAGTATAAGTTTCACCTTAAAGCCTTTTTCCGACAGTTTCCTTGCTATAACGAAACCGTCACCGCCATTCTTACCCTTACCACAGACTACAACTGTCGTAAAGTCAGGCTTTAAGTACTTCTCAATCCTTTTGGCACAGGCTGCGCCTGCGTTCTCCATAAGTCTTAAGAACTCCATCCCTATTTCGTTTTCTCGCTCCTCAACGAAGCGTATTTCATCAGCAGTATAAATCTTCATAATTATCACCACCAAAAACATATTACCATATGCGCTTAAAAAGGACTAGAATTTATTATTGAATTCTTATATTAATAGTGTTAAAATGCATTAGTAACAATTATATTAAACGCGTTGATGGAAAGAGTAAGTCTGCACACGCCTTTTACAGAGAGCGCCAGTCACCGGTTGAGAGCTGGCACAAAGGACACTGACCGAAGTTCACTCCTGAGTGTTTACGTCACCTCTACGAACAGAGGACTTAAAGTGCCAAGCATCGCTTGGAATTTGGGTGGTACCGCGGAGTTTATGCTTCGTCCCTACTATGTGGGGACGGAGTTTTTTTCGTCCCAAAATAAAAGGAGGAAAAATATGAGACAGCAACTTGAAGAAATCAAAAAGAATGCTGAAGCAGTTTTAAAGGCTGCAAACTCGCTCGAAGATCTCGACGCAGCTCGCGTTAAGTATCTCGGCAAAAAAGGTGAGCTCACTGCTGTACTTAAGCAGATGGGCGGACTCTCAGCAGAAGAGAGACCTGTAATTGGCCAGGTGGCTAATGAAGTACGTGAATTTATTCAAAACGAACTTGATGAGAGAGTTAATGAACTTAAATCATCTCTCCAGGAAGCAAAACTTCTCACTGAGACTATCGACGTAACTCTCCCTGGTGAAGAGTGTGAAGTAGGTCACAGACATCCACTCTCTATCGTTCTTGATGAAGTTAAAGAAATCTTCCAAGGTATGGGATTTGACATCATCTCAGGCCCAGAAGTTGAACTCGATTATTATAACTTTGAAGCTCTCAACATCCCTAAGGATCACCCTGCTCGTGATACTCAGGATACTTTCTATATCACAGAGAATATCCTTCTCAGAACACAGACCTCCCCTTGCCAGATTCGTGCAATGGAAGAGAGAAAGCCACCTCTTCGTGTAATCTCTCCAGGTCGTGTATATCGTTCAGATGCAGTTGATGCTACTCACTCCCCTCTCTTCCACCAAATCGAGGGTCTTGTAGTAGATGAAGGCATCACAATGTCTGACCTTAAGGGTACACTTGATACACTCGCTAAAAAGCTTTACGGTCCTGAGACTAAGACCCGTTTTAGACCACACCACTTCCCATTCACAGAACCTTCTTGTGAAGTTGACGTATCTTGCTTCAAGTGCGGTGGTAAAGGCTGCTCCATGTGTAAAGGCGAAGGCTGGGTAGAGATACTCGGTGCCGGCATGGTTCATCCAAAGGTACTAAAGAACGGCGGCATCGACCCTGATAAATATTCAGGCTTCGCCTTCGGTCTTGGCCTTGAAAGACTTACAATGTTTAGATTCGGTCTCGATGATATGCGTATGCTCTACGAAAACGACGTACGTTTCCTCGAGCAGTTTTAAGGAGGTGCTTTCATGAATTTATCAAAAAGATGGCTTTCTGAGTTCGTCACAGTAGAAGATACTGACAGAAATTTCGCGGAAGCACTCACAATCTCAGGCTCTAAAGTTGAGTCATATGAAACAGAGGGTTCAGTCCTCGAAAACATCGTAGTTGGTCACGTTGAAGAGATTGAACGTCACCCTGATTCAGACCATCTCTGGGTCTGCAAAATCGACGATGGTTCAGGTGAGATCATTCAGATCATCACAGGTGCACAGAACGTTTCAAAGGGCGACTATGTTCCTGTAGCTAGACATAAATCAGTTATCGCATCAGGCGATAAAATCACAGCTGGCAAACTCCGTGGACTTGAGTCACGCGGTATGCTCTGCTCACTCGGTGAACTTGGACTTACAGTTCATGATTTCCCATATGCTATCGAAGACGGTATCTTCATCTTAGGTGATGACTGTGATAAGACAGTTGGCACAGATATCCGTACTGCTATTGGATATGATGACACAGTTGTAGAATTTGAAATCACTTCAAACAGACCTGACTGTCTCTCTATCATCGGCCTTGCTCGTGAGACAGCGGCTACATATGGTAAAGAACTTAAGCTCCACACTCCAGAAGTTAAAGCTGGTATTG
>DCGF01000055.1:0-157 GCA_002314555.1 Ruminococcaceae bacterium UBA1785
AGGTAAGACCACCCTGGAAATATACGGCGTATGGTGGGCGGACAGGGCCGTCGGCTGAAAGCTCGATAGAGGAGCCCTGTACGAAGGCACCAGCTGCCATAATTACGTCATCACTGTAACCTGGAAGAGGAGATGGGATAGGTGTTACATAGCTGTC
>DCGF01000055.1:184-363 GCA_002314555.1 Ruminococcaceae bacterium UBA1785
ACAGGGGCTGCGAACTGAATGCCTCTGCAGAAAGCCACCATACGCTCCTTAGAACCAAGTTCTATTGACTGGATGATGTCATGTCTATCTTCGACTGAATTTGGTACTACGTTGAAACCGAGTTTTTCGTAGAGCGCTGCTGCAAAGATAGCGCCTTTTATAGCACCGGCAACAACAGT
>DCGF01000055.1:395-549 GCA_002314555.1 Ruminococcaceae bacterium UBA1785
AGGAAGAGACCCTGATAGAGCTGGGTGTTGAGCATGAGGCTCGCACCGACGTCAGAGCCTATGCCAGGCGCTGTAAGTCTATACGCGCAGCGCTCGATAAGGTCCTCTCTACCACAGATGTATCCACCGATAGGTGCAAGTCCACCACCTGGAT
>DCGF01000055.1:625-3042 GCA_002314555.1 Ruminococcaceae bacterium UBA1785
AATTCACCATAGCAGTTATCTACCATAGCGATGATGTTTGGATTAATATCTTTTATAAAGCTTATGAGTTCACCGATCTGCTTTACAGAGAAAGTAGGGCGCATAGCATAGCCCTTTGAACGCTGAATCTCAACAAGCTTTGTCTTTTCGTTTATAGCATTCTTAATGCTGTCGTAGTCGAAGGAACCGTCAGGGAGTAAATCTACCTGTTTATATGTAACACCATATTCTTTAAGTGAGCCAGGACAGTCACGAATACCTATAACTTCTTCGAGTGTGTCATAAGGCTTTCCAACAGGGCAGAGAATCTCATCACCTGGGAGGAGATTTGCAGAGAGGGCGATACCAAGGGCATGTGTGCCACATGTGATTTGGCCGCGAACGAGCGCAGCCTCTGTGTGAAACACGTCGGCATAAACCTTTTCTAAAGTGTCGCGGCCAAGGTCGTCATGACCATAACCTGTAGTTCCTGCAAAGCAAGCAGCTGACACACGGTTCTCCTGCATAGCCTTTAAAATCTTCATTTGATTTAACTCAGCTGTTTTGTCGATTTTTTGGAAGCGCTCAGTTAAAGTACCCATAATCTCCTCAGAGATGGATACTACTTTTTCACTTATTCCAAAAGATTCATAAAGTGTGTTAGTCATTTAAAGTTCCTTCTTTCAAAAAACATAGGTAGTATAACAAAAAGGCTTTGCAAAGTAAATCATATAATTTATAATATAGTAGTATGATTAATTAAACGGCGGTAAGGAAAATGACAGAAAACACATTTTTAAAAGTGGCTTTAGGCACTCTAAAAGTTGCTGGTTGGGTTACCGGAGGTATTCTCACTATAACTAGCATCTACGGCCTTGATTTCTATCACGCTGATGAGAGAATGGATTATGCTAGAGGCGTTAGAATCAAACGTGGATTTGGCTATATGGAATACGGTGATCCTGATAAGACAGATGTGGGCATTCTTTTCTATCCAGGCGGAAAAGTAGGACTTAACGCATACGGAGAACTTCTTACTCGTGTAGCTGAAAAGAATATCTTCTGTGTTGTTTGTGGTATGCCAGTAAACCTTGCAATCCTTGCTCCAAACGAAGCAGATAAACACTTTAAGAAATATTCTGAAAAATATCCAAACATTAAAACTTGGTATATTGGTGGTCACTCACTCGGTGGACTTTGCGCTTGCAAAAACGCAGGGAAGAGACCTTATCGATATAAGGGAGTATTCTTCCTCGCTGCACACCCTGATAAGAATGATAACATGAATGGAACCGGCATGAAGGCCTTATCTATCTATGGCTCTATCGACAGTGTGCTTAACAGGGAAAGATATGAGAAGAATAGAGGAAACTTCCCAGAAGACTTAACTGAAGTAGTAATTGAAGGCGGAAATCACGGTGGATTTGGTTCATACGGCTTCCAAAATGGTGACCATACCACAAAGATCGATAAGATTTCCCAAATAGATCAGACGGCTGATGCCATCTCAAAATTTTGCAAATAATTAGTAAGGAGAATTGCTATGAATATTAAAAATCTAGTTCCAGACGCTGACGGTAAGATTAAAGATCTCGCAAAGTTCTCAGTTGATAACATTGCACATCTTGTAAATACTTACGGTCCTCGTCCATGTGGTGAAAAGGGTGAGACTGATGCTCAACTCGATCTCTTAGAGACTCTTAAGGGCCTCGCTGATGAAGCTACTCGAGAAGAGTATAAGGTTCATCCAGAAGCATTTATGGCTTTCGTACCATTTGCTGGTACTTGCCTTATCGGCGCTACAGCTACAAGCCTTGCTTCAGCTTTCCTCGGAAAGAAAGCTTTGAACGCAGCTACTGCTGGCCTCGTTGGTACAGCACTCTCAGCTGTTGTTGGAGAGTTTGTACTTTATAAGCAGATGCTCGACCCATTCTTTAAGGAGAAGACATCAGGTAACGTTTGGGGCATTCGTAAAGCTTCAGGCGAAACAAAGAAGAGAATCATCGTATCCGGCCATACAGATTCTGCTCCTGAGTGGGTATACACATATAAGCTCGGCTCAAAGGGTGTAACAATCGTTGTTGTTTATGCACTCGGCGGTCTTGCTATGACTATCGGCTCAACAGTTGCATCTATTTTAAAGCCATCACTTGCAAAGAAGCTTGCACTTGCTGAACTCGCTTTTGTTCCAGCATATGGACTTCTTTACAAGTTCGTTGATAATAACAACTATGTACCTGGTGCATCTGATGACCTCTCAGGTTCTATGGTTGCTACATCAGTTATGAAGTTCCTTCATGATAATGACATCCGCTTTAAAGACACAGACGTAATCCCACTCCTCACTGGTGGCGAAGAGGCTGGTCTTCGTGGTGCTAAGGCATTCTTTAAGGCTCACCCTGAATTTGTAAATGACAACGTTGAAACTGCATTTATCG
>DCGF01000088.1:0-6724 GCA_002314555.1 Ruminococcaceae bacterium UBA1785
GGCGCAGAGCCAATGTTTAACGAGGTTGACCGCAAGGTTATCAAGATTATGCGTGACTGCGTTGACAAGAAATATCAAGCATTTGGTGGTAGAACTCGTCACAGAGCATTCCTTTGGGGACCATCTGCTGTTTATTACACAGACTTCCCAACATGGACACAGAACTGTTGGGGTATAAATATTGTTCTTAATATGGACTCAACAATGGGTTATAACCACATTGACACTGAGGACCCAGTTAAAGCAATGCGTGACCTTACAGAGTTCTCACAGCGCTCATGTATGCGCCATCATGCTGTTGGTGGTTGGGATAACATAAATGCTGTCTGGGATTGGGCTAAACGCTTTAATTGCGACATGATCATATGCAACGATAACGTTGCTTGCAAGGGCATGAACGGTGTTCATGCAGCACTTGAGGAGCAGGCAGCTGAATATGGTATACATTGGGTTTGGCTTGAGCATGACCTTGAAGACAGCCGTACAGTATCCCGTCAGGATATGCGTAAGTGCATAAATGACTATATGTCAGTTGTTCTCGGTGAAGAGCCTCTCGACGCAACAATCGTTGAGTTCGACGACTCTGAAGGATATTAATGAAAGGAGCTATGGATAATGGAATTTGTACTTAAAGCTATTTTAAAAGTTGTTAAAATTGCTCTCATCCTTTTCGTAGTTACTTTCGGTATCTATATGAACAACCTTGAGAACAAGCTTATTTTCTATGTTATTAGACCTCTTCTTAACAAACATTACGACTCACAAGTTCGTGACAGAAGAGTTTAATTCGTAGCAATTTAAACAATAAACCCACTCGAGTTTTTGAACTTGGGTGGGTTTTTATTTCTCCTCAATTATGTTATTATTTATGTGTATTTATTAATAAGTAGGAGGTAGACAAATGGCAACATTACTCAAAAATTGTAAAATTTATGACGGTACTGGCGCAGATGCATTTATGGGCTCTGTCCTCTTTGAGGATGACAAAATCCTTGAAGTTGGTGAAGTCGATGAGAAAAAGGCTGACAAGGTCTTTGACCTTGGTGGCAAGTCCCTTTCATCAGGATTTATTGATATTCACTCACACAATGATTGGTTCTGTATCAAGAATGATCCTTTCAAGTATTTCGCCCCATTTATTCAGCAGGGTATCACAACCTTTGTAACAGGTAACTGCGGTTGTTCTGCAATCGGTTTTGATGAGGCTGGTCGAGATAATGCTGACCTTTTTGGTGGTGGTATATTCCACTTTATTGATACAACAGGTAAGTATGGCAATATCAAAGATTTTAACGAGGCTTGTGACAGAAAAATGCCTTGTAATGCCGCTACTTGTGTAGGTCATGGTTCTGCTAGAGCCGCTGTATCGGGACTTGAGGCACGTGACCTCACGCCTGACGAGATGGATAGAATGCTCGCCATTATTGAGGACAACCTCAATAATGGTGCTGCTGGTGTATCCCTTGGTCTTATGTATGAGCCAGGTCTCTATGCTCCAACAGAGGAACTTAAAAAAGTTGCAGCACTCTGCTGCAAATACAACAAGCCACTTACAGTACACCCACGTGCGGAGTCTAAGTATTCAATGTCTTATGACCAACTCTTTGGTAGGTCACACCTCCTCCGTGCAGAGGATGAGCTCTATGAAATCGCTCACGGCACTAATTTGAAGCTTCAGCACTCACACGCAATCTTTGTAGGTACAAGCTCTTTCAAAGATGTTGACGAATTCCTCGAGATCCAAGAAAAGCTCCGTGCAGAGGGCGTTGACGCAATGTTTGATATCTATGATCACGACGTTGGTGTATCAGTTATTACAGTAGTACTCCCACCTTGGTACCAGGGTATGTCCAAGGAGGAGAGGAAGAAACCAATCAACAAGATTAAACTCTGGGGTCTTATCACAGCAACAGCAAAGCTTTTGGGCTTTGGCTTTGATGACATCCAAGTAGCATATATCGGTGAAGGCTATGAGGAGTACGAGGGTTACACAGTACACGAACTTGCCAAGAAATATGGCAAGAAGGATCTTGATATGTACCTTGAACTCTGCGAAAAGTCTGACTTTAAGGGACGTGTAAACCAGGGCCCATATATCAGCGCCGATATTATCAAGCGCTTTGAGCACAACCCTAACTGCCTCTATATGACAGATGCTTGGGTTGAGGACTTTGGCGTTCAAAATCCTTCTATCTACGACTGTTTCCCTAAATTCCTTCAGGATTCACTCAAGGGCACAGGCGACACAATGCCTAACACTGTTCGCCGTATGACTGGCGCGTCAGCTGACCGTTTCATGCTCAAGGATAGGGGCTATGTAAAGCCAGGTTACTATGCTGACTTTACAGTATTTAATGAGGATGAAATCCTCGCTGCTACACCAAACCAGACACATTCATTTGGTATTGACAAGGTATTTATCAATGGTACACTTGTATGTGATGAAAATGTAGTTGATGCAGAGGCATGTAAGACATCAGGCTATGCATTGACAGTTTAATGAGGAGAGATAATTATGCAAAAACAGTATGAACCACTGTTCACACCGTGGAAGATTGGCGAACTCGAGATCAAAAATCGCATAGTGCTCGCACCTATGGGCGGCACATGCATTTTTGGATTCGGTGAGCCAAACCACTTTGACAAAGAGGCAGCACGCCTCATGAAGACAATTGCTGACAACAACTGTGGCCTTATTATCCCAGGCGTTGCACCTATCAAGGATCTCGTAGGTGGTGCTTGGCTTTATGAGCACAAGTGGAAATTTGATCAGCTTAAGAAGTTTATGGACGAGGTTCATAAGACTGGCGCTAAGCTCTTCATCCAGATGACAGCTGGCGTAGGCCGTTCATTTGCTCTTTCTGCAATGATGACAATGCTCATCAACAACAAGATTATTGGTACAATCGCAAAGCCAATTATGGACCCTGCATACTTGACAACAGCTCCATCTGCTACTCCTAACCGTTGGGCAGAGGACGTTACTTGCCCAATAATGACCAAAGAGCAGATTGCTGACATAGTATATGCTTTTGGTGAGACAGCACGTCTTTGCAAAGAGGCTGGTGTTGACGGTGTTGAAATCCATGCTGTTCACGAGGGCTACCTCCTTGACCAGTTCACACTTCCTTATGTAAATTCACGTGATGACGAGTACGGCGGATCATTTGAAAATCGCTATCGTTTCGCAGTTGAAATCGTACAGGAGATTAAGAAGACATGTGGCAAGGAATTCCCAGTATCTCTCCGCTATTCAGTAGTTTCTAAGACAAAGGGATTCTGTGAAGGCGCAGTTCCTGGTGAAACTGATTTCGTAGAAGTTGGCCGTACTATGGAAGAGTCTGAGAAGGCTGCAAAATACCTTCAGGACGCTGGTTATGACCTCCTCAACTGCGACAATGGTACATATGATGCTTGGTATTGGCCACATCCACCAATGTACATGCCACTCAACTGTAACCTTAACGAGGTTAAACATATCAAGAAGTTCGTTGACATCCCTGTTGCATGTGCTGGTCGTATGACACTTGAGGCTGGCGCAGAGGCTGTCAAGAACGGTGAGATTGATGCCGTTGCTATCGGCCGTCAGTTCCTTGCTGACCCAACTTGGCTTACCAAGGTAATTGAGGACAGGGAGGACGACATCAAACCATGCCTTTCATGCCATGGCGCTTGCCTTACAATGGCAAAGCACGGCAAGTCAGCAAATGACCAGGATCTCCTTGAGTCAGTTAGCATGTGCCGTTGCGCAATTAACCCTGCTTCAATGCAGTCTAAGAAGTACAAGCTTCACAAGGCTTTAAAGAAGAAAAAGGTTGCCATCATCGGTGGCGGTATAGCTGGTATGGAGGCTGCTCAACGCCTTAAACTACGCGGTCACGAGCCTGTAATCTATGAGAAGTCAGGCGAGCTTGGTGGCGTATTTATCGCTGCAGCTGCACCTGATTTCAAAGAGCAGGATAAGGCTCTTATCGAGTGGGAAAAGCGTCAGCTTGATAAGATGGGCATCGAAGTTCATTTAAACACAGAAGTTAAGTCTCTTGATGATATCAAGGCTGATGAGTACATCATCGCAACAGGCGCCAAGGCCAAGACATTGCCTATCCCAGGCGCTGACAAGGCTATGGATGCAACAGACTATCTCCTTGAGAAGAAGACCGTTGGTGATACAGTAGTAATCATCGGTGGCGGTCTCACAGGTTCTGAGATAGGCTATGACCTAAACAGAAAGGGCAAGAATCCTATCATCGTTGAGATGCAGGATGACCTTATGTGTGTCAAAAATCTCTGCCTTGCAAACTCATCTTTCCTTCGTGACTACTTCAAGTCAAACAAGGTACCTGTTTACCTCAACACCAAGACCAAGGAAATAGGCGATGGTTATGTAGTTATCGAGAATGCAGACGGCGAGAAAAAGATCCCATGCGACAGCATAATCACATCTGTTGGTTACACATCAACTCCTCTTGCTCCAAAGGGCAAGAATGTCCATCTTATAGGTGACTGTAACAAGGTTGGTAACCTTAGAACAGCTATCTGGGCAGCTTGGGATATCGCTCAGAAGATCTAACAATTTCTAAGGAGAAGTTCTATGAGAATTCTCGGAGTAGACCCAGGATACGCAATAGTTGGTTGGGGTATCTTGGACTATGACAAAGCAAAATTTTCCATAGTGGATTTTGGTGCAATTACGACCGATAAGGACACACCATTTCCTAAAAGACTCGTTGAAATCTACGAGGATATGGACTATATAATCAAGCGCTGTCATCCAGAGGCACTGTCGATGGAAAAACTCTTTTTCCAGACCAATGTCAAGACTGCAATCGACGTAGCACAGGCGCGCGGCGTGCTTTTGCTCTGCGCCGAAAACAATGGGATACCAGTGTTTGAATACACGCCATTACAGGTAAAACAGGCGGTCACAGGCTATGGCAAAGCGGACAAGAAACAGGTCATGCAAATGACCAAGAAAATTCTTGGCCTCTCCAAGGTGCCAAAGCCAGATGACACCGCCGATGCACTCGCAATGGCAATCTGTCACGGCCATGTAGGGGGCTCAGGCCTCTCCGCCGCGCCGTCCAAGAGAAAGCTCACAGAACGTAAAGGAATATAAAAATAAGCCAAGTTGGGGACCTCCCAACTTGGCTTTTCTTATTGTAACCAATTGATATTTATTTTCACGCGTGATATAATACTCAAGTTAATGATATATTATAATGCGCGTATTATACTTTAAAGGCGCCTAGGGAATAAATGGGGAATATATTTTGAAAGGAGAATTCACGTGTTTTTTAGTTTAACAGGAGAGCTTGCATACACAGATAATAACACTGCTGCAGTTGACTGTAATGGTGTCGCATATCTCTGCTATGTCTCTTACAACACGCTGAAAGAACTTGGACCTATCGGTTCAAAAGTAACACTTTACACTTATCTTAAAGTAGCAGAGGACGTTATGGATCTCTACGGCTTCTTTGATAAGGAGGAGCTTGATGCATTTAAACTCCTAATCTCTGTCTCTGGTGTTGGACCAAAGGCAGGCCTTTCTATTCTCTCTGAGATGACCCCATCCCAGCTTTATCTCGCTATCGCTTCAGGCGACGCGAAGTCAATCACTGTTGCGCAGGGCGTAGGCCCTAAGGTTGCACAGCGCGTTTGCCTCGAACTTAAGGATAAAGTAGGCAAACTTGGCGGTGCCACCGGCGGCGCAACATTCACTGCCGCTGTCGCTGCCTCAACTGGAAAAGGTGATGCGCCAAAAGCTATCGCAGCTCTCGTTGGACTTGGCTACAGCCAGTCCGAAGCTGCTATCGCAGTTGGTAACTGCGACCCATCACTTCCAGTTGACCAATTAATCAAACAAGCTTTAAAGCAACTCTCACGATAAGGAGGTCGGCATATGAATACTAGCACTTACAATCCTTCCGAGATGGATTTTGAAGGCAGATATGTTGACCCTCATTACAGTGGTGACGAAGATGCTTCAGTTGAAATCTCTTTAAGACCTAAGACCTTAAATGACTACATCGGTCAGGAAAAGGTTAAGGAAAATTTAAAAATATACATCGACGCTGCAAAGCGTAGAGGCGAACCAATGGATCACGTTTTACTCTACGGCCCTCCGGGTCTTGGTAAAACAACACTCGCTGGAATCATCGCATCAGAGATGGGCGTAAATATCAGAGTTACATCTGGCCCTGCTATTGAGAAGCAGGGAGACCTTGTTGCTCTTCTCACAAACCTTGATGATGGCGACGTACTCTTCATCGATGAGATTCACAGACTCTCAAAGCAGATTGAAGAGATTCTCTACCCAGCTATGGAGGACGGAGCAGTTGATCTTATCATCGGTAAGGGACCTTCAGCTCAGTCTATTAGACTTGATCTACCTAAGTTCACACTTGTTGGTGCAACAACACGCGCAGGTCAAATCGCAGCTCCGCTTCGTGACCGTTTCGGCGTAATCCTTCGTCTTGAACTCTATACACCTGAGGAACTCGCTGGTATCGTTAAGCGCTCAGCAGGAGTACTCGACATCGGTATTGATGAAGAGGGTGCGGTAGAACTTGCATCACGTTCACGTGGTACACCTAGAATTGCTAACAGACTCCTTAAACGTGCACGCGACTTCGCAGAAGTTGTTGGTAACGGAACAATTACCAAAGAAACTGCAGAACTAGCTTTGGCACGTATGGAGATAGACCCACTCGGTCTTGATAAT
>DCGF01000088.1:6749-7090 GCA_002314555.1 Ruminococcaceae bacterium UBA1785
GACAGACTTCTCTTAACCGCTATGATTAAGAATTATAACGGTGGACCTGTAGGCCTTGATACTATAGCTGCTGCTATCGGCGAAGAAGCCATCACTATCGAGGACGTATATGAGCCATATCTCATGCAGATAGGTTTCTTGTCACGCACACCTCGTGGCCGTATGGTAACACCTGCAGGATATAAACACCTCGGTATTCCATATGTTGGAAAAGGCGAATCAGCTGAACAGCTTAAACTTGACTAACTCTTAGGAGATATATATGCGAGCTACAGAATTTTGGCAGGACTACGAACTCATTGATTGTTCCGACGGCGAACGTCTTGAGCGTTGGGGAGATG
>DCGF01000088.1:7104-7280 GCA_002314555.1 Ruminococcaceae bacterium UBA1785
TCATCCGTCCCGACCCACAGGTAATCTGGAAAACTGAAAAGAAAAATCCACTCTGGAAAAAGGCTGACGCCCATTATCATCGTTCAACCAAAGGTGGCGGTGAGTGGGAGTACCTTAAAAAGATTCCTGATGAGTGGACCATCAATTACCGTGATTTAACTTTCAAAATAAAGCCA
>DCGF01000088.1:7334-13748 GCA_002314555.1 Ruminococcaceae bacterium UBA1785
CTGAGCAGGCTGTAAACTGGGACTTCCTCCGTGAGGTTATTAAGAATAACGAAGGAATGGGATGCGGCGAAAACGGACAGGTTAAAGTGTTAAACTTATTTGCCTACACAGGTGGTGCGACTATAGCAGCTCTCTCAGAAGATGCAGCAGTTGTTCACGTAGATGCTTCAAAAGGTATGGTTGCTTATGCTAAGGAGAACGCAGTAGCATCTGGCCTTCAGGACAGATTCTGTCGCTGGCTTGTCGATGACTGTGAGAAGTTTATAGAGCGTGAGATTCGTCGTGGTAATAAATACGACATCATCATTATGGACCCACCATCATACGGTAGAGGCCCAGGCGGAGAGGTTTGGCAGCTTGAAGATAAAATCTTCGACTTCGTTGATTTGGCCTCACAGGTCCTCTCAGATAACCCTATGATGGTTCTTATCAATTCATATACCACAGGACTTTCACCATCTGTTATGAGCTACATCTTAGGCTCAACTGTATCAAAGAAATACGGCGGAAAAGTAACCTGTGATGAAATTGGCCTTATGACTACAGATACCGGTATGGCTTTGCCTTGCGGTGCATCAGCAATTTGGTCGCAGAAGTAAATCTTCGATAAGAAGGAGAGAAGTTACCCTTGGAAAATGATATCATTCTCCAATTTAATAATGTGTTCTTTACCTATGATGAAGAGACGGAAGAAACTCAGAGTGCAGAGCCACACTGGGCTGTTAAAGGTGTGTCTTTAGATGTTCATAAGGGTGACTATATAGCAGTGCTTGGTCATAATGGTTCAGGTAAATCAACTTTGGCCAAACTCTCGAACGCTATCTTGATTCCTGACAAAGGTCAGGTTTTAGTAAACGGCATTCCGACCACAGACGAAGATAAGACTATGGAGATTCGTCAGCATGTCGGTATGGTTTTCCAAAACCCAGATAATCAGATTGTTGCGACTATAGTTGAAGAGGATGTGGCTTTCGGTCCTGAGAACTTAGGACTTAAGCCTGAGAAAATCAGAAAACGTGTTGATGATGCTCTCCATGCTGTTGGCATGTACGAGTTTAGAGAGAAAGAACCTCATAAACTCTCAGGTGGCCAAAAGCAGAGAGTGGCTATAGCTGGCATCATCGCTATGCAGCCTGAATGTATCGTCCTTGACGAATCAACTGCTATGCTTGATCCAAAGGGCAGAAAAGAAGTAATGGCGACTATTGAGTCTCTTCATAATGACCTCGGTATGGCTGTAGTTACAATCACTCATAACATGGACGAAGCGGTCCTTGCTGACAAAGTAGTCGTTATGGAAAAAGGTGAGATACTTTTCTCTGGAACTCCAAGAGAAGTCTTTAAGAACGTTGAAGAGCTTAGACGAGTAGGGCTTGATGTTCCTCAGTCGACACTCCTCGCTATGAAACTTGGTCTTAAAGATGAAGTCTTAACCCCTGAAGAATGCGCAGAAGCAATACTTAAAGATTGGAAGAAATAAAATGTCGATTTTAAAAACCGACAATTTAACATATAAGTACGGTGTGGGAACTCCTTTTGAAGTGACTGCGCTTGACTCAGTGAACCTTGATATTGAAGAGGGTGAGCTTGTAGCAGTAATCGGTCATACCGGTTCTGGTAAGTCCACTCTTATTCAGCATTTCAACGGTCTTTTAAAACCTACTTCAGGTAAGGTATACGTTGATGGTCAGGATATCTGGGAGAGTAAAGCATCACTTAAAGCAGCACGCTTTAAAGTTGGTCTTTGCTTCCAATACCCAGAATATCAGCTTTTTGAGGAGACTGCATTTAAGGACATAGCTTTTGGCCCAAAGAACATGGGCCTTTCAGACGCAGAAGTTAAGGAGAGAGTTTTAAAAGCAGCTGAATATACAGGTGTAACTTCTGAGATGCTCGAAAAATCTCCATTTGATCTCTCGGGCGGTGAGAAGCGTAGAGTCGCTATCGCCGGAGTTATGGCTATGGAACCTAAGATTCTTATCCTTGATGAACCTACATCAGGTCTTGACCCTAAGGGACGTGACCAGATTTTACATCTCATTAGAAATTACAAAAACGAGACCGGTAGTACAGTAATGATTGTCTCTCACTCTATGGAGGATGTTGCTCGCTATGCCACAAAGGTACTCGTAATAAATAAATCACAGGTCGTAAGTTATGACACTCCACCGATGACCTTCTCTAAAGCAGAGGAACTCAGTGGATACGGACTCGACGTGCCTGAGATTACCAAAGTCTTCTTAGAACTTAAGAAGCGTGGACTCCCAGTTAGAACTGACGTCTACACTTTAGAGTTTGGAATGAACGAACTTAAAAAACTCCGAGAGGAGGGCTTTAAGTTATGAGTAATATAACTATCGGACAATTCTTCCCAGGAAACTCTGTCATTCACAGAATGGACCCTAGAATGAAACTTGTCCTCACATTTATCTACATCATCTTAATCTTCGTATGTAAGAACTTCTTTGCATTAGGCGTGATGGTACTTAGCCTTATCGTAGTAATTCTTCTCTCAAAGATTCCTATGAAGATTATCTTTAAGAGCGTAAAACCGATAATGATAATTATCGCGTTTACAGCTGTTCTTAATATCTTCTACATAGATGATGGAGATATTCTCTTCCAGTGGGCTTTCCTAAAAGTAACTACTACTGGTGTCTATACCGCAATCTTTATGATTGTCCGTATCACGGCATTGGTAATAGCGAGCTCCATGCTCACATATACTACAAGCCCAACACTTATCACTGACGGTATAGAACGTCTTTTATCTCCACTCAAATTCATGAAGAACAGCGTTCATACTATAGCCATGATGATGACTATAGCTCTAAGATTCATCCCTACACTTGTTGATGAATTTGAAAAGATAACTAACGCACAGAAGGCGCGAGGCGCCGACCTTGAGACCGGCACTCTCGTAGAGAGGGCAAAGGCGCTCATACCTGTGCTCGTACCACTCTTCATCACTTCATTTAGACGAGCATACGAACTCGCCTTTGCTATGGAGTGCCGCTGTTATCACGGTGCCGAGGGCAGAACTCGAATGAAGATAATGAAGTATACAAAACTTGATGCTGTTGCTGCACTCTTTATTTTCATAGTTGGCGGCGGCGTAATAGCTCTCAACATTTTCTTTGAGCATTTGATTTGAGTTTTATTATTCGATCAAATTTATCTCTGTATTTTGCAAATTTAATTTATTCTTAATTATTAATTAATCATAAATTAAGCCGAACGAGGTAAACCTAATGAGACAGATTCTTCTTAAAATTAAATACCTCGGAACAAACTACCACGGCTGGCAGGTTCAGGATAACGCTGTGACGGTCCAAGAGAAGCTTCAAGATGCTATAGAAGAAATCTTCCACGAACGCCTTGATTTGACCGGATGCAGCCGTACAGACGCCGGTGTGCACGCTAATGAATATTGCTGCACAGTGAAGACTGAGTCGGAGATAGACTGCTTTAAACTCCAAGGAGGTTTAAATGCAAAACTTCCTGATGATATCTCTGTATTTTCAGTCTCTGACGTGGACTTAGATTTTCATCCACGCTATTCCTGCAAAGGAAAGCAGTACATCTATAAAATTCATAACAGTGCGTCGAAGGATCCGTTCCTTCTTCATCGCGCACTTCATTATCCACAGCCACTTGATGACGCGCTCCTTGATAAGTGCGCAAAGGACTTTATCGGAACTCACGACTTCTCCGCTCTCTGTGGAGCAAAGTCCGATATCGAGGACTGTACGCGAACCGTCTATGATGCCTCCGTCACACGTGACGGCGACCTTGTCACCTTCAGTGTCACCGGTGACGGCTTCCTTTATAATATGGTTCGCATTATGGTTGGGACTTTGCTCTTCATAAATGAGGGTAAGATTTCACCTGATGGAATCCCAATGATTTTAGAAAAGAAAGATAGAGCGCTTGCCGGTAGGACTGCTCCGGCTGAGGGTCTCTACTTAAACAAAGTTTATTTTGGAGGTGATGCAATTGGAAAAGAAGAAATTTAGATTTAGATTTACTAGGGGCATGCGCGTTGGCGCTAGAATTATGCTCTCTATAGCACTTGCACTTGTCTTATTCCTTATGGCGGCAGAACGCCTAAATATTGCAACAGTCACCGACATTAACGATAGCCTTAGAAGTTTTATGTCAGGACTTAATCCTGGCAGTGGTTATCCTTACGATGTAAACTCAGGATCATTAAAAGATATCACAGTTTTAAACGGTGACCTCTTTATCTTGACTGGTCAGGATACTATCACTTTGGACTCAACAGCAAAGCAGGTTAAGTCCACATCTCACACCTATTCAACTCCTGCTATGAGCGCTAGGGGAAGTAAGGTTGTTGTATATAACAGAAACGGTAACCGCTTTAGAATTGAGAATAGAACTGACACACTCTTCTCTGGCGAGACAGCTGACGATGAAAAAATCATCACAGCCGCTATGGGTGCGAAGGGAAATGTAGCTCTAGCTACTTTCTCATATGACTGTGCATCAAAACTCATCGTTTACAGCAACAACTATAAGAACACAATTTTCTCTTGGTCCTGCGCACAGGACAGCATCACATCTGTTGACCTCTCCGATAACGGAAGATATGCTGTTGTTTCAGCAGTTGGTGCTAGGGACGGCGAGATTTATTCGAAGGTAGTTGTTTTTGATTTCGACTATTCAGAGCCAAAGGCTGAATATGAGTATTACGGAACAGCTATTTTAGCAGTTCACTTTGCAAAGAACGATAACGTTGTGGCTATAGGCGACAACCTTATCTCTTTCATAAAGGGCCTTAAGAACAAGTCCGACATCGAGTACGGTTCAAGTACACTTCAGGATTTTGCTTTCTCTGAGGATGGCTACACTGCTATAGCTCTTGCACAGCACGGCAGTACAAACGAGCAGAAGATTCTCTGCTATTCAAATAGCCTCACACAGACTTTTGACAATGACTATGATAAGACTGTCAAATCTATGTATATGAGCGATGGACGTATCTGTGTTGTCTTTGACAGCGAAGTATACGTTATCAAAACCAGTGGTTCCACTTTAAAGAAATACGAGGCGGACCACACAGCAATTTCAGCATATAATATCGGCAACAGAACATATCTATATTCTGTTGGCGAAATTTCAAAATGTAAGTAACGGGAGATGACCCTAAAATGGGAAAAATTAGTAAATTCAGTAATCTTGAATCTCAATTTGAAGAGATGAGCGATGATGTATTTACAATACCAAACATCCTTTCAATGATTAGAATCATTGCGGTACCATTCTTTATCTACTTCTTTGTAACAGGTAAATACTTTATCGCAGTATTCATCATCTTCGTGTCTGGTATGACAGATTTATTTGATGGCAAAATTGCTCGTCACTTTAACCAAATCAGTAAGCTCGGAAAGCTCTTGGACCCAGCTGCCGACAAACTTACTGAAATAGCTGTGACACTCGTTTATTTTAGAGAGTTTCAGTTTTCCGATGACAATGTGTTAAAGATATTCTCTTATGTTTTCCTTCTCTATATTTTGAAGGAACTCACGATGCTCATCGGTAGTTTCATACTTCTCTCTATGGACATAGTTCCACAACCGGCTATCATTTACGGAAAAGTTGCGACAGTAGCATTCTATGTTGTTATGGGACTTTTGATGCTCTTTGCTCCAAGCTTCGGAGCACTTGCGAAGTTCTGGGTTATGCCTCATGAACTTATTATGTTCCTTGTTGCTATCTCAGCTACTTTGACAGTGGTAGCATTCATGTCTTACCTTCCGGATGTACATTCACAGGTTAAGGCTAAAAAAACAGAAAATGATTCAGAATCAAATTCAGATATAAAGGAATAAATTAAATGAAACAGATGCTTTGTGTTAGATGCAAAAAGAATCCTGCAGTAGTTTTTGTATCTAAGATTGACGGACCAGACGGTCAGCAGCAGGGTGAGCCTGAGGGCTACTGCATTAAATGCGCCACAGAACTTAATATTGGCCCAGTCAAGCAGATGATGGATAAGATGGGTATTAACCCTGATGATATCGATTCTATCTCTGAACAGTTCAGCTCACTTATGGGCTTTAATGACGATGCAGATGACTTTGAGGAGGGCGGCACACCTTCTATGCCTGACCTCTCAAGTCTTTTTGGCGCGCTTGGAAACTTCGGCGGTGGGCTTAAAAATGACGCCTTCACAGCCGGTGCTCCAAAAGCGCAGGAAGAAGAAAAGACAGAAAAGAAAGAACGTCGCAGAAAGCGCGGGGAGAAGGGCGAAAAGAAAAAGCGCCGTTACCTTGGAACTTACTGCACAGATTTAACTGAGAAGGCTCGTGACGGTAAACTTGATGCCATCATAGGCCGTGAGCAGGAAATCTCACGTGCGGTACAGATTCTCTGCCGTCGTTCAAAGAACAA
>DCGF01000088.1:13780-13951 GCA_002314555.1 Ruminococcaceae bacterium UBA1785
GGTGTAGGTAAAACCGCTATCGCTGAAGGACTTGCTCTTAGAATCGCAGCAGGAGATGTACCTGCAAAACTTAAAGATAAGGAGATTCATCTCCTTGATCTCACTGCACTTGTAGCTGGTACACAGTTTAGAGGTCAGTTTGAGAGCCGTATAAAGGGCCTTATAGAAGAG
>DCGF01000088.1:13977-14154 GCA_002314555.1 Ruminococcaceae bacterium UBA1785
AAGAGGGCAATATCATCCTCTTTATCGACGAAGTGCATAATCTCGTCGGCACAGGCGACGCTGAAGGCACTATGAATGCAGCTAACATCTTAAAACCTGCTCTCTCACGTGGCGAGATTCAGGTAATCGGTGCTACAACATTCACTGAGTATAGAAAGCACATCGAAAAGGATGCGG
>DCGF01000094.1:0-129 GCA_002314555.1 Ruminococcaceae bacterium UBA1785
GGTGCTTCTCTTGAATTCCTTGAAGGAAAAGAACTCCCAGGCGTAGCTTGCCTTATGAACGCTTAATTAGTTGCATTTTTATTGGAGGTAACTTATGAATAAAAAGTATAGAAAAGCTATTATTGCTGG
>DCGF01000094.1:233-829 GCA_002314555.1 Ruminococcaceae bacterium UBA1785
GCTCCACAGAATAGAACTTGTGAAACAGTTCTCTGTGTTCCAGCTCCAATCGTTCCAGCTCTTGCAAGAGTTTCAAGATCAGCAAAGATCGGTGTAGGTGCTCAGGATGTTTCCAAGTATGAAAAGGGCGCATATACAGGTGAAGTTTCAGCTGAAATGCTTGAAGATCTTAAGGTTAAATACTGCATCGTTGGTCACTCAGAGAGAAGACAGTACCACGGTGAAGACGATATGCTTATCAATGCAAAAGCAAAAGCTTTGCTTGAAAAGGGAATCAGCCCAATTATCTGCGTAGGTGAAAGCCTTGAGCAGCGTGAAATGGGCCTTACAATGGAATATGTTGCATACCAGGTAAAGGCAGCTCTTTCCGGAATTGATGCAACACTTCTTAAAAAGTGCATTATCGCTTATGAACCAATTTGGGCTATCGGAACAGGTAAAACAGCTACTTCTGAGCAGGCTCAGGAAGTTTGTGCCGGTATCCGTGCTGTAATTCGTAAAGAGTATGGTGCAAGACCTGCAAGAGGCGTAAGCATTCTTTACGGTGGAAGTATGAATGCAAAGAACGCAGCAGAACTTCTTTCTATGGAAGATAT
>DCGF01000094.1:955-2289 GCA_002314555.1 Ruminococcaceae bacterium UBA1785
GTACTGATTATTATGGACGGATTTGGAATAGCTCCTGAAGGTGCAGGAAATGCTATTTCAAATGCCAAAACCCCTAATATAGATAGAATCTATAGTGAAAATGTTATGACCAAGCTTTCAGCATCGGGACTTGATGTTGGACTTCCTGATGGACAGATGGGAAACTCAGAAGTTGGTCATACAAACATTGGTGCAGGCAGAGTTGTTTTCCAGGCTCTTCCCAAAATCACCAAGGAAATCAATGAAGGTGCTTTCTTTAAGAATTCCGCATATGTTAATGCAATTGACAATGCAAAGAACACAGGACATGCTCTTCATGTAATGGGGCTTCTTTCAGATGGTGGTGTTCACAGCCATTTGACCCATATCTTTGCTATTCTGGATATGGCAAAACAGCGCGGAGTTGAAAAGGTTTATGTTCATTGCTTTATGGATGGACGAGATGTTTCACCTTCAAGCGGTATTGAATATATCAAGAAGATAAATGATAAGTGCAACGAACTTGGTAATGCCAAGGTTGCTACTGTTCAGGGCAGATTCTATGGTATGGACAGAGACAAACGCTGGGACCGTGTTGAAGAGGCATACAACGCTATTGTTTGTGGCGAAGGTGCTAAAGACGATGATCCTGTTCACGCTGTTCTGGCTTCTTATGACGCAGGTGTAACAGATGAATTCATAAAGCCTGTTATTGTTTGTGCTGAAGGCGTTATCAATAAAGGCGACAGTGTAATTCATATGAACTTCAGACCGGACAGAGCAAGAGAAATGACATGGGCTTTGAATAATACTGATTTCGATGGCTTTGCCAGAAAGAAAGAAGTATTCCCACTTTCTTATGTTTGCACTGCTCAGTATGATGAAACACTTGATTTACCAATTGCTTACCCACCTGAAACTCTTGAAAATACATTGGGCAGCATAATTGCTCAGAATGGTTTGAAACAGTTCAGAGTTGCTGAAACAGAGAAGTATGCTCATGTAACATTCTTCTTTAACGGTGGCGTTGAAAAGACAGAAGAGAATGAGGAAAGATGCCTTGTTCCTTCACCAAAAGAATTCCCAACATATGACCTAGTTCCTCAGATGAGTGCTGAAGCTGTATGCGATAAGTGCGTTGAAGCTATTGCAAGCGATGAATATGGTTTGGTTGTATGTAATTTCGCAAACTGCGATATGGTTGGTCATACAGGTATACTTCCGGCAGCAGTTACAGCTGTTGAGACAGTTGATACTTGCATGGGCAGAATTTATGATGAAGTTAAAAAGCATGCTGATACAGTACTTTTGGTTACAGCTGACCATGGTAATGCTGACTGCATGATTAATGCTGA
>DCGF01000094.1:2418-3958 GCA_002314555.1 Ruminococcaceae bacterium UBA1785
TTATGGGCATTGCAAAACCGGCAGAAATGGATGGAAATAGTTTATTAAAACACTAATATATTTTAAGGGAGAAAAAATATGAAACAGTATTTTGAAATTGTTGATGTAATGGCACGCGAGATTCTTGACTCCAGAGGAAATCCTACTGTTGAAGTAGAAGTTACTCTTGATGACGGTACTATCGGCAGAGCTGATGTTCCATCAGGCGCATCAACAGGTATGTACGAAGCTTGCGAACTCCGTGATGGCGATAAAGAACGCTATATGGGTAAGGGCGTACTTAAAGCAGTTGAAAACGTAAACGGTGAAATCGCAGAAGCAATGGTTGGTCTCAATGTTCTTGACCAGGTTTCTATCGATAAGATGCTCATTGAAATCGATGGCACACCTAATAAGACTCGTCTAGGTGCAAACGCAATGCTCGGTGTTTCTCTTGCATGTGCAAGAGCTGCTGCTGAAGCAACTGGTATGGCACTTTACAACTACCTCGGTGGTGCAAATGCAAAAACTCTTCCAGTTCCTATGATGAACGTTCTTAACGGTGGTGCTCATGCATCAGGTTCAAACGTAGATATTCAGGAATTCATGATTATGCCTATCGGCGCAACATCATGGAGAGAGGCTCTCAGAATGTGCGCAGAAGTATTCCATACACTTAAGAAGACTCTTAAGGAAATGGGTTGCCCAGCTAACGGCGTAGGCGACGAAGGCGGTTATGCTCCTAACCTTGAAAGCGATGAAGATGCTCTTAAGGCTCTCGTTAAGGCTATTTCTGATGCTGGTTACAAACCAGGCGAAGACTTCAAGATCGCTATCGACGCAGCTGTATCTGAGTGGTACAACGAAGATGACAAGTGCTACCATATGCCAAAGCGTGGTACTGTTATGACAAGCGAACAGATGGTTGCTATGTGGAAAGACTTTGCAGACAAGTATCCTATTATCTCTCTTGAAGATGGTATGGGCGAGAATGACTGGGAAGGCTGGCAGCTTCTTACAAAGACTATCGGCGACAAAGTTCAGCTCGTTGGTGATGACTTGTTCGTAACAAACACAGAGCGTATTAAGAAGGGTATCGAACTCAAGGCTGCTAACGCTGTTCTTATTAAGCTCAACCAGATTGGTACACTCACAGAGACTCTTGATGCTATCCAGATGGCAAACAGAGCAGGTTGGACAGCAATCGTTTCACATCGTTCAGGTGAAACTGAAGATACAACTATCGCTGATCTCGTTGTTGGTATGAATGCTGGCCAGATTAAGACTGGTGCTCCATCACGTACTGACCGTGTTGCAAAATATAATCAGCTTCTCAGAATTGAAGATGAACTTTACGATGCAGCTCAGTATGCAGGTAAAGATGCATTCTTCTCAATTGGCTAATTCATTAGTTGAGGTGTAAAGGAGAAGCGAAAGCTTCTCCTTTATTTTTATTAAAAAATATTTTAAGTTTATTGTAAAAATGTGTTGACATTCACATATAATTTTGGTAAACTACAAAAGCTTTCGACAGACATGGCGGCATAGCTCAGTTGGCTAG
>DCGF01000087.1:0-4203 GCA_002314555.1 Ruminococcaceae bacterium UBA1785
ACTTTTACCCTTCGGCGGTGTCGCCTTTCTCATGATGCCTATTGCTCTAGTTACATCATCTTACTCTTCTCCACCGCGCCTCTATCAAGGCACTTTATTTAATTGACGTTGTTATATTAACATTAAAAGGTATATTATGCAACAATAATTATATAACAGCTATGCAACAATATAATATAAAAACTATCCCCCGGAAAGTTTTAGCTACGACCAGTTGACCCAAATCCGCCGCGGTCAGGACCGGTGAGGTGTTCAACCTCGACAAACTCCAAAGCCGGTTGGTTCTGCATGATGCGGAATTGGCAGATACGGTCGTTCTTATGAATCACGGTGTCTCGCATAGCGAGAGCTGGCCAAAACCATTGGTCGTTATCGCCACAGTAGGTGGCATCTATAACGCCCATGCTGTTTGTCTGAACAACACCGAAGTTTTTAAATGTGCTAGAACGAGGAACCACATGAGCTTCGTATCCTTTTGGAAGTTCGATAGCGATTCCAAGCGGAATGAGTTTCCAGTCTCCCGCTTTCATCTCTACGTCTTCAGCGGCACGAAGATCAATCCAGTCTGAGACACCTCCGATATAACAGAGCTTCTCAATGTCATCCGTAAAATACTTTACTTTAATTTCCATATTATTGAACAGGAACCTGAGTTGCAGCTGCTTTAGTTGTAGTTGTAGTAGCGCTCTGCGCAGCTGCTGCTGTTGTAGCTGTAGTATTTGAAACAGCGCCTTCAACAGCTGTCTGGTCATCTACGAGTGTACCGTTAGTGAAGATGTTACTAATAGCATTAGCTGAAGGAGTACCCATAGTAACGTTGTATGAAGCATTCTGAACACCATCAGAGCCCTTTGTTACTTCGATAACTGTAGCAAGTGTTCCTGTTGTGTCAAAGAAGAAACTATAAGCGATGTTATTTTCAACATCTAAATACTCTTCATGTGTATATCCTTCAAGATTTAAAGTAGCATCTGTCTCTGATGGAACGAGTTCGATCATTCCCATTACTAAAGCTTCATATGAAGCGATAACTGTTTTAATCTGCTCATATGTAGCCTGAATGCCTGATGATGATACAAAATCATCTGTGAGCTCACAGTAGTAGTTGCCCTGAACATAGTAGATTTTATTATCCTTCTTAATGAAGCTTGAACCACCAGCAACAGTGATTTTCTCATCATTACCAATACGTGTGAATGTTACAGCATCTCCATTACTATCAGTCTTCTGATAATAGAAATTCTGTGATGCGATCATCTCAATATATGGTTTAAGCTGTTTGCCCTCAAATGCTGTAAGATCAACACCTGATACGCCACTATCAGCATATTCTGGGCCAACATCGTCTTTGTTCTTCTTACAGCCTGCAAGAGCGAGAACCATAAGGAGAGCTAATAAAACTGCGATAAATCTTTTCATTTTAATACCTCATTTTAAAAAAAGAATTTCGTTTTTCTCCTATTTTACCTTTGTATGTTATCATATTGTAATAGTATTTTCAAGGAATATATGGTATTATACTCGTTGAGACATTTGCTGGAATAGCTCAGTTGGTAGAGCAGCTCATTCGTAATGAGCAGGTCGCGTGTTCGAGTCACGTTTCCAGCTCCAACTAATTAATAGGAGTGAATATTTTGAAGCTTGATCCAAAAAGAATTAAGACCATCGTTTCGTCTTACATTGGGCAAACCTTCTTCTATAACACTATAATAGACGTAACAGATGACTACTGCGTTACATTTGCAGATTCAGAGCGTATTGTTGAGCGTACACTCGGTGAGTTTGTTGACGTTGCAAAATCTCTCACCCACCCACTTTTTAAAAGCAAGCTTGAATCGGATTTCTCAAAAGAGAATTTAGAAAGAGCTTTTGAAGACAGACGCACCATCCGTGTTGAAGCGCTTATTAAAGACTACAGTGACAAAGGTGAATATCATTGGTACAGACTCCGCCTTGTTCCTATTTACGATGATTCTCATAACATCATTTTCTTTTTCAATATGCTTCGTGTGGATGACGACATTAAAAAGACTGAGAATAACCGTTCTGAGATTTTCAACAAGGCGGTAATCGAGCAGCTAATCTATAACTACATACTCGTCTATATAATTGATTTGTCAAACGGTATGAGTCGCCTTGTATATTCAAACGAAGGTGACGATTACGACACCTATGCTAGACAGTTTGAATCTCATCTTGATATGATGAGAGACGCTTGTGATAAATTCATTTCAGAAGATTTTAAAACATCTTTCACCCGCTTTATGGATTATGAGTACATAAAAGAGCAGTTGAAAGAAAAAGACCGTCTCGTCTTAATCTTTAGAGATAAGAACGGAACAGCCTTTGAGATGACATTTTCTAAGTATCCTGAGTATGCGGATGATTATCCGATTGTGGTATTTGCGCTTAAGGAACTCGACTAAAACAAAACTCCTTGTACTAGAAAGTACAAGGAGTTCTTTTTTATTTCTTAAGCGCCATCTTTTTCTTTAAAAGGTCGGCGTTTGAAGCAAACTTAATAGCGTTCGCCTCAGAGATAGTGCCGGCAGCATAGAGGTCATAGATGCTTGAATCCATAGATACCATACCTTCAGCTGCTGAAGTTGAGATAATAGAGTCTATCTGATGTACCTTTGACTCACGGATCATGTTACGGATGGCGCTATTTAAGTTCATAATTTCAAACGCCGGTATTAATGTTCCGGAAGTTGTAGGTATGAGCTGCTGAGATACTACGCACTGTAGAAGCTGAGCAAGCTGTACTCTGATTTGCTGCTGCTGGTTTGGTGGGAATACATCGATAACACGGTCGATTGTATTTGCGGCACCTACCGTATGAAGTGTTGAGATGACGAGGTGTCCCGTCTCAGCAGCTGTCATAGCGGTTTTAATGGTTTCGTAGTCGCGCATCTCACCAACGAGTATTACGTCCGGCGCCTGGCGAAGACAAGCACGAAGTGCCGCAACATAATCCTCTGAGTCGGCGCCAATCTCACGCTGAGAAATAACACACTTGTTATTTCTGTGGAGGTACTCAAGTGGCTCCTCCAAAGTGATGATATGACCGTTACGAGTCTGATTAATTCTGTCGATAATGCAGGCGAGTGTTGTTGATTTACCGCCGCCTGCAGGACCTGTTACAAGTACGAGTCCCTTTGTAAGTTCAGCAATCGACATGATAGATTCAGGTATGTGGCGAGCTTTATAGTCAGGTATGTCAAAAGATACCAAACGAATAACAGCCGCGAGTGAACCACGCTGCTTATATGTCGATACTCTAAATCTAGAAAGGCCTGAGATGGCGAGTGAGAAGTCATCGTCACCAGTTTTAAGGAGTTTCTCCATAGAACGGCCTGCTGTATCGTACATCTCCTCAACAAGTGAGCGAGCAGATGCAACTGTTACCTTCTCATTCTCCTGACCTTTTACAGGAGAGATGATGCCGTTTACTTTATAACTGAGTGGCAATGAGGTGATTACAAAAATATCAGATGCTTCAAGTTCTACAGCACCTTCAAGTAATTTTAAAAGTTCCATTAGTTTTCACCATCCCAAAGCTTAATTCCGTTGTCTGGACTCCATGTGGCGATACTCTTAAGTTCCCACTTTAAGGTCTTAAGTTCACCGTCTGCGTAGAGGAGTTCAACTTCGATAATTTGATTATCATCCACTGTTTCAGCATATTCGTAGTGACGTCCGTCGCTCTCTGTAGTTACTATTACACCAGCGATATCCTCGTCACCATTTGCTATGCTTTCACGGATTTTTCCTTCAGTGATTACTGCTTTTGTGTCTGCTTCGTAGTATGTCCTTATAGAGTCAGCAGACTTCGTTGCAAGTTTATACTCGTTATTTGCTGTGATAAATGTAAGGACAGCAAAAACAGTGAGGCATAAAACTGCGAACACCATGATTATACTTGCACTACCGATATTTATACCGGAGGACTTTCTCTCATTCTGTTCCATCAGTCTACCCCCTTTTCTGGGCTAACTGCACAGTCCATCTTAAAGAGTTCAGAACCTTTTGCATCATAGACAGTAATTTGTGCCTGTGTGTAGTAGTCCTCTTCATGCTCTACTAAAGTTGCACGATATGCGCCCTTAAATTCCTCAGCCATAGCCCAGTCAGCGTCATAGTAAACTGTGTAGACACCGTTATAGTCTGTGGCATAAGGGTAGATCTTTGAAAGATCAGTTC
>DCGF01000087.1:4254-4447 GCA_002314555.1 Ruminococcaceae bacterium UBA1785
GCAAAGCTTGCGTTAGTCATATTCCTAGATAGGTCTGTCTTTACTTTTGCTGAGGAGAATACCTTCATGCAAATAGCGGCAGAGAGTGAGAAGAACATGATAACGAGAATGAGTTCCATCAAGAAAAGTGATGATTTAGAACGTGATTTTGTTTTCATGCCTTGTCACCTCCTATCCCGGATTCAACGTGGAG
>DCGF01000087.1:4503-4954 GCA_002314555.1 Ruminococcaceae bacterium UBA1785
ATGATTTTTATTAAATTTTCACTTGTTTCAAACTCGAGTTTCTGAGCTTCGATGATGTCAAGGCCGTCCTCAAGTTTAAAGTCCAGGCCCTTCTCAACCATAATCTCTTTGACAGAGCCCTCATAGCAGTAGATGTATGTTGTGTAGTCATTATCACCCATCTTTTCAGAAAGAGCTAAAGCATCCACATCACCAATTTTAGTGACTGAGACTTTACCCACTTCGTCGTAATGGTTGATTTTAGCGGTTATGTATGAGAGACAGGTGCGTTCCTCATATCTCTCGGTCATAACGCTCTGTGTGTCCTTGTAAACACCCGCTCCGCTCATCAGTACAAAGAGTACTGTGATAGCGAAGACAACGAAGAGAACAAGCACAAAGATACTATCTACTGTGTAACTAGTTCTCTTTTTCACTCTGACACATCCTCCTCTACACCAAGTTCTATAAC
>DCGF01000087.1:5061-5800 GCA_002314555.1 Ruminococcaceae bacterium UBA1785
TACTCTACACTTGAAGGGTAAGCGCCCTCAAGTGAGTAGCAGCTAACCACTGCCTTATGGAGGTTTTCTTCGAGCACGTTTTTGCCCTCTGCTGCCGAATTCTTTTCGGCACTGTTAACACCGTAAATAAAGAAGCCAAAAATCAGTACGAAGAAAACTATTGCCAGAAGGTGTCCGCGAAGCGCTTCGAGCACTCCTCGTTTCCTTACTTTAGTTTCCATTATTTTCCTCCATTAACCGATTGTGGTCATAATGCTCGCAAGTGGGAGCATAACTGAGAGAAGGATAAGACCAACGATAAGTGACATGATGATTACGAGTGTTGGCTCAACCTTGTTGATTACTGATTCGATGTTTTCGTCTACTTCCTCTTCGCTGCGGCGAGCGATTTCGTCCATTACCTGGTCAGCTGTACCTGTCTTGAAACCGATTGAAAGCATACGACAATACATGCTGCCGAAAATCTCAGATTTAGCTATAGCGTCAACAAAGAGCTCGCCGCTAGCCATAAGGTCACGGCAGTTCTTAATACGAGCGAGCATAACAGGGTTCTCGGTGATGCGCTCGACCATGTCGAGTGACTCATCTGTATCGAGACCCGATGCGAGCGTCATAGCCATACCGTTTGCAAAACGAGCTGAAGCAATCTTCTTAGAAAGTTTTCTGCCAGAAGTAATTTTGTTCCAGAAGTTTACAAACTTAAGTGAAAGACTTGGAACAGCGCTGACAAAGATTGCGA
>DCGF01000087.1:5902-10043 GCA_002314555.1 Ruminococcaceae bacterium UBA1785
AGCGAGTGGGCTCATCTCTGCGCCGAGCTGATTAAATACGTCATTAAAAATTGGAAGTACTTTAGTGATAAGTACACCGATAACGAGGAGAAGCATGCACATTAAAACAAAAGGATAAACTACTGCGTTCTTAATGCTTCTTGTTATCTGTACCTGTCTTTGGTAGTAAGCTGAAAGTGCTTTAAGCACTGCTTCAAGTCTACCTGTTCTAGATCCGATTTCAATCATATCGACGAGGTATTTTGGGAAGCAACCTGCCTCTGACAAAGCCTGCTCAAGGCTCATACCCCTATCCATCTTATTATAAAGTTCTGTGAGCATTCCCTTTAAATCTTTATCTGTCTCATCCTGTGAGAGCATGAAGAGACCCTCTGTAAGGCTGATACCTGCTTTGAGGCACAAAGAGAGTTCCATGCAGAAAGATGAGAGATAAGGTCCATCAAGCTGTCTCATTTTATATCTCCTTAAAATTAGTAATTGTACATAACTGAATATGATCCCTTTTGTGACCAGTCATATTTTTTACCGCCTGTTGAGGCAAATGTAGGGTCCATAAGTTTCCAGGTGTTTCCATTAAACTGGATAATGCCGTTAACCCATCCTGTACCCTGTACATATACGCTGATCCATGCGTGATATGTGCTGCCGTTTACATAGCCTACACATACTTTAGTTGGGAGTCCCTGTGTTCTGAGCATAGCTGCCATAGTTGAGGCGTAGTCAAAACAGATTCCTGACTTTGATGACCAAACGCTGTTTAGGTTTGGTATATAGGCGGAGGTGGCAACTGAGGATGCCTTGCCGTAGTCGTATTTGAAGTTTCCTACAACGTAGTTGTAGATGGCTTCAATCTTAGCGACTTCGGTGTCGCAGCCTCTGGTCAGCTCCGCAGCATAGTTTACACACGAAGTGCCGCTGTCATAATTACAGAATATATTTGGTCTATAAAAAGCTGCAGTGGAATATGAGAGTGATGCCGGTACTTCAACACTACCTACTACTGTGTATGAGTTACCTCCATCATTAGCAAGTACTCTAAGTGTGTATGTACCATTTCCGTTTGTGAGCGGAATCGCTTCCCAACCAGTTGAGAAGATTGGGTAAACAGGTGTCGCACCATCCGGTGTCGTAACCTGTAAGCGGACGTTTGAGTGAGCGCCGCTGTACTTTAGCATCACATAACCACTAGAAGCATTTGAATAGTCTACCTGTGTGCCATCACTCAAACTCTGAACTGCAGCACCGGATGCTGCGTTACTTAGAACTTGAGGAGCATAGTAGCTAGTCGACTTAGCTGCAGTGGTAGTCGCTGGAGCTTTTGTTGTGGCCTGCGTCTTATCCCCACTTGACTGTGAGCCGCCGCCAGAACCACCAGAACCTCCAGAGCCACCACCTTTCGTCGTACTTTCTTCAGCCGACGCTTTTGTAGTATCTTCCTCTGTAACCTGTTCTATGGTCGTAGCTGGTGTCGTTGTCTTCTCTTCTTTCCCCTTATCTTTATCCTTACAACCAGTAAGGGTAAAAACAAAACAGAGAAGAATTAAAGTAGTTATAAGAAGACGCAGAATCTTCTTATTTTGCATAACTAAAACCTCATTATTTGTTTACATATGTGTGTCTATTATAATATTAAAAAAAACAAAAATAAAGTATAAAAAAATATGGTACATCATATATGGTCTATGTTATAATGTAGCAAGTTTTAAGGAGGGATAATATGAAGCAGAGACTTTTAGCGATACTCGAAGTATTCTTTATCGCACTTTTTTGCTTTTCCCTCTATAAACTCGTCGACATGTTTTTAGATTATAGGGCTGGTGACGAGATATACGAAGGTGCTAAAATCTTCGTAGAAGCAGAAGATGAGGATGAGTATTATTTTAAGCTCGACCTTGAGGGTCTAAGGACCGTCAATGAGGACATCGTAGGTTGGATTCAGATTCCTGATACACCTATCGATTATCCGCTCCTAGAGCCTGATAATAACAGCTATTACTTAAAGCACACCTATGATGACACCTATTCAGATTTTGGTAGTATCTTCATAGACTGTAGCTCCTCATTTTTAGATTTCAACACTATAATTTACGGTCATAACACAAAGAACGACTCCATGTTCGGCTCTTTAAAAAAATATAAAGATAAGGATTATTTAGACGAACATCCTTACATATACATTCTCTACGGAGATTATGAGAAAAAGTATGCTATCATCGCAGCTTTGACCGTTGAAGTAACTGATTCAGCATATCATTTTACCGAGGGCAAAGTTGAATATCAAAAAACATGGCTTCAGGACCTTATAGACCGTTCAGAAGTTCCGTCACCAAAGGAAAAAATCACTGGTGAAGAAAAGATTATTACTCTTTCAACTTGTACTAGCCGTACAAAGACAGAGAGATTTATAGTTATTGCAGAAGAGGTGAAAACAGTATGGGAAAGATAGGTTTTGACAACGATAAATATCTGCAGACTCAATCCGCACATATCGCCAAAAGAATTGAACAATTCGGCGGAAAGCTCTACCTTGAATTTGGCGGAAAGCTCTTCGACGATTATCATGCTTCCCGCGTACTCCCTGGCTTCAAGCCAGACTCAAAGCTCCAGATGCTTTGTGAGATCAAAGATAAGGCAGAGATAGTAATCGCTATTAACGCGAACGACATCGAAAAGAATAAGGTTCGTGGCGACATCGGTATCACTTATGACCTTGAGATTTTAAGACTTATCGATGCATTTAAAGAGATAGGTCTCTATGTTGGCTCTGTTGTTATGACACAGTATGCTAGCCAACCAGCCGCTCACGCTTTTAAGAAACGACTTGAAAGCATCGGCATTGATGTTTATAAGCACTACAAAATCGAAGGCTATCCTTCAAACATCCCTCTAATAGTTTCTGAGGAGGGCTTTGGCAAAAACGACTACATCCACACCACACGTGAGCTTGTAGTAATTACAGCTCCAGGTCCTGGCTCAGGAAAGATGGCAACTGCCCTTTCCCAGCTCTATCATGATAACAAGCGTGGCATTAAATCTGGTTATGCAAAGTTTGAGACATTCCCAGTTTGGAACTTACCTTTAAATCATGCAGTTAACCTTGCATATGAGGCTGCTACAGCAGACCTTGATGACGTCAACATGCTCGACCCATATCACCTTGAGGCATATGGTATTAAAACTGTTAACTACAACCGTGATGTTGAAGTATTCCCAGTTCTAAACGCTATATTTAAAGAGATCTACGGTGAATCCCCATATAAATCACCTACAGATATGGGTGTAAATATGGTTGNNTGGTTGGTAACTGTATCATAGATGACGATGCTTGTGTAGCTGCTTCTAATCAGGAGATTATCCGTCGTTACTACAAAGCGCTCTGCGACAGAAAGAAAGACGCAGTAAACTCTGACGTAGTAGCAAAGCTTGAGCTCCTTGTTAAGCAGGCTGGACTCTCAGCTGACACACGTGAGGTTATAGCAGTTTCACTCGCTAAATCCCGTGATAACGGTGGAGTTCCTGCAGCAGCTATAGAGCTTCCAAACGGCCACATAGTTTCTGGCAGAACTACAGACCTCCTCGGTGGCTGCTCAGCTATGCTCCTTAATGCATTAAAGGAACTCGCTGGAATTGGTGACGATGTTCATCTAATTCCTCCTATGGTATTTGAGCCTATCCAGAACCTTAAGACTAAGGACCTCGGTAGTAAGAACCCTCGTCTTCATTCCGATGAGGCACTTATCGCTCTCTCTATCGCTGCAGCTACTGATGAAAATGCAGCTAAAGCTCTTCAGTGTCTTCCAGAACTTAGAGGTTGCGAAGCTCATTCCACAGTTATCGTATCCGGAGTTGATGAGAGCACATTTAAGAAACTCGGTATCAACTTAACTTGTGAGCCGGAGTATCAGACAAACTCTCTCTATCACAAGTAATTAATAATAAGCAATAAACATCAAAAATAACTAAACCCCGCTCTAAAATGAGCGGGGTTTTCTTCTACTAATTTAACTTATTTTTAAACTATCTCTATTCCCTTTTCGTCATCGAAGTCTATCATCTTTAGAATCTTTGTCCTATAGAAGAAGACCGTAACGGCAAGCGACATACATTCAGCTATAGGGAAAGCGAGCCAAACCTTTGAGAG
>DCGF01000095.1:0-9164 GCA_002314555.1 Ruminococcaceae bacterium UBA1785
CGCGACTGTGCTAGATTTGAGGAACTTGGATACAAAGTAGAAGAAGCTACACCTGTTGATATGTTCCCACACACAGCTCATGTGGAGACTGTAGTTTTATTATCGAAGATTTAATAGAGAGGTAAAATATGGGTAATGTATTTAGCTTTGGCTGGGAAGATAGCTTGATATTATTTATTCAGAGATTTATGTCGGAGTTTATGGTAAAACTTGCTGGCATAATCACTGAGTTCGGTGATGCGACAATCCTCGTTTTGGTAATGGGTTTGTTTTATTGGTCACTGAATAAGGATCTAGGTAAGAAACTCATTGTTTATCTTGGATGTGTAAACATTGTTAATCCTTTTGTAAAAGCTGTATTTAAACGATATAGACCATATATGGCAAATAAGGAAATCAAGTGTTTAAAGCCTGTAAATAGTGATGGAGATATTTATGATATTGTCACACAGGATTACTCTTTCCCAAGTGGTCACTCTGATAACAGTATGGCAATATATGGATCGATAGCTAAAAGCCATAAGAACGTTGTTTTAAGAATCTTGATGGGTGTATTAATCTTACTTGTTGGATGCTCAAGATTTGCCCTCGGTGTGCATTATCCAACCGATGTTTTGGCAGGATTTGCGCTCGCTATTATCGTTGTTGCTTTATATGATTTCCTTGAGAAAAAACTTGGCAGATATAAGACATATCTTTTGCTTGATGTAATCGGAATCTTTGGATTTTTAATTGCTAAGACAAATGAGTTCTACACAGGTTATGGTATGCTTCTCGGTTCGACAATTGGAATTATTTTTGAAGAGAAGTATGTTAACTTTGAAGGCACAAAGAAGTGGTTTTTAGTAATAATTAGAACTGTTGTTGGAGCGGGTCTTTACCTTGCAATCAATGCGATTTTAAAGATGCCTTTCCCAGAAGAATTCTTAGCAAGCGGAACAACACTTGCATTTGCTGTTAGAACTTTACGATATGCTGTAATTGGATTTTTGCTCCTTGGTGTATATCCTATGAGTTTTAAGTGGTTCAAAAAACAGGAAAAGAAATAAATTTTGTAATATTTGCACGGAAAAATGGCTTTAAGTTTTACTTAATTTGAAGCCATTTTTTCTATTAATATAGTTTCTATTATGGTAGAATATATTTCACTCCCCTTAAAAGAGAAGGTTTTGTTCAAATGAGTTATAAGATGAATTCTGCGGTTTGGAACGGCGTTTTTGTTGTACCAAATTGCGTAGTGGATGAACATATTAAAAAGGCAGGAGGACAGCAAGTCAAAGTCCTCCTTTTTTTGTTGCGCCATAACGGAGAATCTTTAGATGCACGCGCTGTTTCTAAGGGAACTGGTATGGATGTAAGTGACGTTAAAGATGCCATGAGTTATTGGAAGGAAGCTGGCCTCGTATATGAGGACGGCGAAGTTCCTCCTGAAGTAAAAGCCGCAGAGGCTAAAGCACCAAGCTTTAAGGCGCTTCCAGATGTCGCACCAACATATGATCAGGTAGCCGCTAGAACTTTGGAGGATTCAAATCTTAGAGCACTCTTTAACGAGGTTCAGCTCAAACTCGGCAGAACAATAGGATACGGGGAACAGTCACAGCTTCTTATGATGCTTGACTACTATGGTCTTCCAGTAGAAGTTATCTTAACTTTGATTGAATACTGCGTTTCTAGAGAAAAATCTAGTTTCTCATATATCACAAAGGTGGCTAAAGACTGGGGAGAGCGTGAGATTAACACACTCGAAAGAGCGGATGCATATCTTCGCGAACTTAAATCAGACGAACGTCTTTGGAAGAAGTTTGTATCTAACTTTACAGTTGATGCGCCAAATTATACTGAGAAGAGATTCGCACTCTTAAAGCGCTGGCATGTTGATAATAAGCAGTCTTTAGAACTCATTCTATATGCGTATGAGATTATGATTGAGCGAATTGATAAAGTAAGCTTTAACTATATGAATTCGATTCTCGAGTCATGGAAGGCTGATGGCATAAAGAAACCACAGGATGCTATGAATGCTGCGACTAAGAGAAGAGACAATCTCAGCAGTGAAAAGAAAGCAAATACATTTAAAGACACAGCACCTTCATATGACTCTGACAAATATAAGAGAAAAGCACAGGGTCCTATTGAATACAAACGAAAGAGTAAGGAGGAATAAAAATGCCAAGTAATCTTGAACGTGCAAAAGCCGTTATTGATTCAAGACGTGAAAATGCAGAACTCGTTGCAGAAAAGAAGCGTTTTGAACTTGAAACCGTTTCTCCTGAACTTAAGGAAATAAATTATAGAATCTCTAGATCGGGCCTCGATGCTTTAAAGGCTATCGGAGCGGGCTCAAATGGCGTAAATCTAATAGAGCAACTCGCAAAGCAAAGCCTTGAACTTCAGACAAAACGCACTGAGATTCTTGCTAGCCTTGGTCTTCCAGCTGATACACTCGATGTACATTACACATGTCCTGTATGTGAAGACACTGGTGTTAAGGACGGTCATTACTGTGAATGCTTAAAGGCACTCGTTAAGCAGTTCCAGTTTGAAAACCTCTGTAGTTGCGCTCCTGCAAAAGATTCAACATTTGCAAATTTCACACTTGATTATTACGAGGGTGACGCGCGTCCTAGAATGGAGCAGATATATAATTACTGCAAAAACTGGGCGGCAGATTTTGATAAGACATCAAACAGTATTTTGATGTGTGGACAGACTGGACTTGGTAAAACACATTTGTCCCTTGCTATTGCTAATGCAGTTGTTGCAAAGGGATACAACGTAATTTATTCAAGCGCAGGGAACCTTTTATCTAAGCTTGAAAAAGAGAAGTTCGGACGCCTTAAATCTGATGAATCACCAGAAGATGCAGTTCTTTCTTGTGACCTTCTAATTTTGGATGACCTTGGAACAGAATTCGTAACAGAATTTGTTCGCGCTGCTATTTACAACATCGTAAACACTAGAATTCTTTCAGGACTTCCAACAATAATAAATACAAATCTTCTATACGATGAGATTGCCGATAAATACGACAAGCGTGTTTATTCTCGAATCATTGGAGACTACACACCACTTGAGTTTTTAGGTGAAGACATTCGCCAAATTAAAGCATAAACTAATTTGTTACAAAGGAATTTTTATGGACATTATTGCTAGTATCACAGATCAATTTAAATTACAGCGTTGGCAGGTAGAGAATACTGTCAACTTAATCGATGAAGGGAATACTATTCCCTTCATTGCTCGTTATAGGAAGGAAGCACACGGAACTCTTAATGACCAAACTCTCCGTGAGATTTCCGAAAGACTTGAATATCTCCGTAATCTTGACAAGCGTCGTGAGGAGATTTCAAAGTCCATCATCGAGCAGGAGAAGATGACAGACGAACTCCAATTACAGATTGACAACGCTGCCACTTTAGCTGAACTCGAGGACCTCTACAGACCTTATAAGCCAAAGAGAAAAACACGCGCATCTGTTGCTAAGGAAAAGGGTCTCGAGCCTTTAGCACAGGCGATTTTTGAACAGAAGCCAGGTGTGGATCCTAGTGCTTTGGCACCTGATTTTATCGATCCTGAAAAGGGCGTTGAAACAGTTGAAGATGCATTACAAGGTGCATCTGACATCATAGCTGAAGATATCTCAGATAATGCGGACATTCGTCGCCGTCTTCGTAATCTCTTCTCAGTCCTCGGTGTTATCACATCTAAGGCTAAAAAAGATGAGGACAGTGTTTATTCAACATATTATGACTTCTCTGATAAAGTTGAAAAAATTGCAGGTCATAAGATACTTGCTATCGACCGTGGTGAGAAGGAAGATTTCCTTAAGGTTTCAGTAACACTTGAGAGACCAAAAGCTATCTCTATCATCGAGAAGGTAACTTTAAAAGGTGACGGTCTCTGTACTGATTTTGTTAAGGCTGCTGGAGAAGATGCATATGACAGACTTATCTACCCATCAGTTGAAAACGAAACTCGTACTATGCTCACTGATAGAGCAGCATCAGCTGCCATCAAAGTATTTGCACAGAATCTTCGACCACTTCTTATGGCACCACCTATTAAGGGTAAAGTTTGTATAGGACTTGACCCTGGATACAGAACAGGTTGTAAGGTTGCATGTGTTGATGCTACAGGTAAAGTGCTTGATACTGGCGTAATTTATGTAACTCACAGCGAAGGACAAAAACTCGACGCTGAAAAATATATCGCAGGTCTTATAAAGAAGCATAACGTTGATATTATCTCTATCGGTAATGGTACTGCTTCAAAAGAGACTGAGATTTTTGCTGCTGATTTAATTAAAAAGATTCCTGAAAAGGTTTCATACATGGTAGTTTCAGAGGCTGGTGCGTCAGTTTATTCTGCATCAAAACTTGCAGCTCAAGAATTCCCACAGTTTGATGTGTCTCTTCGTTCTGCAGTGTCTATCGCACGACGTCTTCAAGACCCACTTGCAGAACTTGTAAAGATTGAACCTAAGGCTATAGGCGTTGGCCAATACCAGCACGACATGCCAAAGAAGGAACTTGAGACAGCACTTGATGGTGTTGTTGAGGACTGCGTAAACTCTGTTGGCGCTGACCTCAATACTGCGTCTCCTTCACTTCTTTCACATATTGCTGGTATTAACGGTACTATAGCTCAGAACATCGTTACTTACCGCGAAGAAAACGGTGCTTTTGAGAGCCGCGCAGCGCTCAAAAAAGTTCCAAAGCTCGGCCCAAAAGCTTACGAGCAGTGCGCAGGTTTTCTTCGCATCGCAGAGTCAAAAAATGTCCTCGATAACACAGGTGTTCACCCAGAGTCATATGATGCTGCAAAGACTCTTTTGACTCTCTGTGGATATGAGCTTAAAGACGTAAAAGCAGGAAATATCCCAGAACTTCATGACAGAATTGATAAGCAGGGTTATGCTTCGCTCGCTGAACGTCTCTCAATCGGCGAACCTACACTTCACGATATAGAAAACGAACTATTAAAACCAGGTCGTGACCCACGTGATGAACTTCCACCACCACTCCTTCGCTCCGATGTTATGGACATGAAGGACTTAAAGCCTGGCATGGAACTCAAAGGTACAGTTCGTAACGTAATCGACTTCGGTGCATTCATCGACATTGGTGTTCACCAAGATGGTCTTGTACATATAAGTCAAATCACTGATAAATTTATTAAGCACCCATCAGAAGCTCTGTCAGTTGGTGACGTCGTTACAGTACGCGTAATCGACGTAGATATGGCAAAGAAACGTATAGGTCTTACAATGAAGGGTGTAGCACAAGGGGAGGTACAGTAATGGCAGAAATGGAAAGAATTGCAAGCTTTTCAATCGATCATGATAAGCTTCAAAAAGGAATTTATACGTCCCGTGTTGACGGCGATGTAGTTACATATGATATTCGTATGAAGCGTCCTAATATGGGGGATTATCTCTCAAATGGTGCGCTCCATACATTTGAGCATCTCTTCGCTACATATGCTAGAAATAGTGAGTTTAAAGACTCTGTAATTTACATCGGACCTATGGGCTGTAGAACAGGATTTTACATGCTCCTTCGTGACGATATGAAGAAGCCTGAGGTTTTAAAACTTGTTCTTGATTCTTTCGAATTTATTAAAGACTTCGAAGGTGAGGTTCCAGGTGCTAAGAGACAGGAATGTGGTAACTACTTAGAGCATGATTTGGCTGCTGCAAAAGTAGCTGCTATTGATATGCTTGAAGTTTTAAAAGACTGGATCGAAGAGAAGTTTGATTATAACTACGAAGGTTAAATATTAGTTGAAGATATAAGAAAAGCGCTGTGGTATCACAGCGCTTCTTTTTGTCTTATTTTCTAATTACTTAGGTAATGATATCGTTTATTATTCTTTATCACCACAGGGATGACGATTAGTAGATATGCGATTTCTACTACGAGTTGAGATAACCAAATTCCGTTAAGCCCTAAAAAGTTTGGAAGTGTGTAGAGAACGATGATAGGAAGGACAAAACTCTTCATAACTGAGATGACTGCGGACAGAAGTCCGTTTCCGAGGGCGGTATATAGGGAGGATGCAAATCCTGTGATGCCCAGGGTTAAGAAGGATATGGAGAAGAGTCTAAATCCATGAACGGACATATTAATTAAATCAGCATTATCTCTAATAAATATCAAAGTGAAAGGTCTAGCAAAGGTGTGTCCTATTGCAAGCAAAATCACTCCAAAAATTCCTAAGAGACTTACGCATTTTTTAAAGATATTTTGAAGTTCTGCATAGTCGTTAGCACCGTTGTTGAAACTGATTATAGGGGCTGCTGCCATTTCTAGACCGATAAATACTGACATAAACATGAACTCGATATATTGAACGATGCCAAAAGCATTTACACCGTCTTGGCCAGCGAGTTCAATAAGTTTTATGTTGTAGAGAATGATTACGATGCTGAGAGTTAGGTTGTTTACAAACTCTGAGATACCGTTGGTACAAGTTTTAGTAAGTATCTTTCCTTCAAATACTGTTTTACCAAGTTTAAAGTAAGTGTCGTTTTCTCTAGCAAAGAAAATGAGAGGTATAATTCCACCGAAAAACTGGCTGATTCCGGTCGCGAGTGCTGCGCCAAAAACGCCCCATTTTAATACTACAATTGCTAGAAAATCGAGGACTAAATTTCCAAGTCCGGCAGCGATAGTTGCTATGAGCCCGAGTTTTGGTTTGCCAGCTGTGGCGCAGAGAGATTGGAACATATTTTGTTCTAAGAAAAATGGTGTAAAAGCGAATAACACTGAGAGGTATAAGACACAGGCATCGAGGAGTTCTCCCTCTGCTCCGAGAGCTATAGAAAGTTGTCTTCTAAGAAGGAACCCTATGCCTCCAAGTACTATACCTACGGCGATTGAAGCGTATACGATAAGAGAAAAATAGCGGTTTGCACGTTCCTTATCTCCCTCTCCGAGAGCAGTTGCTATTACTGCATTTCCACCGCATCCAAATACAAATCCGACACCGCCAAAAATCATGATTACAGGCCATGTTAGATTAACGGCAGCAAAAGGTATTTCACCAACAAAATTAGATACAAAAAATCCATCCACGTTTCCGTAGATAGAGGTGAATAGCATCATTATTATTGATGGGTATGCAAATTTAAGTAATTTTTTGTACGTAAAGTGATCTGAAATTTCAATTTTCATAATGAAAACACTCTAACATATTCTGTTGATAAACGCAAATGAATGTGTTAAAATATACTGAATTTTTATGTATTAAAGAGGTAATTAATTAATGAAACACGTAGATATTATTGAGGTTATGACCGACAAAGAATATGTCGGCAAAGAAGTTACAGTTTGCGGTTGGGTTCGCACAGCTCGTGATTCTAAAACTATGGCTTTCATTGAGCTCAATGATGGCACAAGCCTTAAACACATCCAGCTTGTAGTTGACAAAGAGACTTTTGATAAGGCAGATAAAATGTCTGACTTCACAAAGCTCGGCTCATCTTTAAAGGTGGTTGGTACTGTTGTGCCTTCAGCTGTAGCACAGGACGGCGGCGTTGAAATCAACGTTACTGATATTGAACTTCTTGGTGCTTGCCCTGAAGATTACCCACTTCAGAAAAAGCGCACAAATCTTGAAACCCTTCGTACTATGCCTCATCTTCGTGTTCGTACAAATACATTTAACGCTGTTTTCCGCGTACGTTCTGTACTCGCTGCAGCTATCCATGAATATTTCCAGGACAGACATTATGTTTACGTAAATACTCCACTTATCACAGGCTCTGACTGTGAGGGTGCTGGTGAGATGTTCCGTGTTACTACACAGTCATTTGATGACGCTGCAAAATATAAGACAGCAGAAGAATATTATGCTGATGACTTCTTCGGAAAAACAGCTGGCCTTTCAGTTTCTGGACAGCTCGAGGGAGAAGTAGCCGCTATGGCATTTGGAAAGATCTACACTTTTGGTCCATCATTCCGTGCAGAGAACTCTAATACAACAAGACACGTTGCAGAGTTCTGGCATGTTGAACCAGAAGTTGCATTTGCCGAGCTCCCTGACATCATTGAGATGGCAGAGGACATGATTAAGTACATTACAAAAGCTGTAATGGATCGTTGTCCAGCAGAACTCGACTTCTTTGAGAAGTTCTTTGAAAAGGGACTTCGTGAAAAGCTCACAAACGTAATCGAAAGTGACTTTGAGATCCTCGATTACACGAAGGCTATCGAAATTCTTGAAAAAGCTGATGCTGATTTCAAGTACCCTGTGTCTTGGGGCTGTGACCTTCAAACAGAGCATGAGAGATATATTACAGAGGAGGTGTTTAAAAAACCGGTATTCGTAACTAACTATCCAAAAGAGATTAAATCATTCTATATGAAACAAAACCCAGACGGAAAGACAGTTGCTGCAACTGACCTTTTGGTTCCTGGTATAGGAGAAATCATCGGATGTTCAGAGCGTGAAGCTGATTATGAAAAGCTTCTCTCAGCTATGAAGGTTCGTGGAATGAATCTCGACGACTATAATGACTATATTGATCTCCGTAAGTTTGGTTCGGTTCCACACAGTGGATTTGGACTTGGCTTTGAACGTATGCTTATGTACGTTACAGGAGTACAAAATATTCGTGATGTTATCTTGTTCCCAAGAACAGTTGGTACCATCCGCTAATTATTGGAGGCAAAAGCTATGGCTTTTTGTATTATAACTGACTCAGCATCTGACATTCCAAAGAGTGTCATTGATGAGTATAACTTATTCGTAATGCCAACACCTGTAACCATCGACAATGAAGACCTTCGTGATGGTTTAACAATCTTCCCTGAAGAATTTTATAAGATTCAGGAAGAGGGCATTAAAGAAATCAAAACATATCATATTTCTGAGCTTATGTTCCAGGAATATTTCACAGAGTTTGCAAAGCGTGGAGACGAGGTTCTCTATATCTGTTTCTCAACAGGTATTGCTGGTACTTTCCAGGCTGCAACTTTGGCAAAGCAGGAAGTTTTAGAAGAATATCCAGACTTTGATATAACAATCATCGATTCAAAGTGTGCATCTATTGGATATGGTCTTGTTACTGAAAGACTTCTTAAAATGCAGAAAAACGGTGCTTCAAAAGAACTCATCATTGAAGCTGCTCATTTCTTCTGTGAGCATATGGTTCACGCTGT
>DCGF01000095.1:9243-13157 GCA_002314555.1 Ruminococcaceae bacterium UBA1785
GTTGGCGGTATGCTTGACATCAAGCCAATTATCATGACGGATGAAAACGGCTCACTTAAATCAGTAGAGAAAGCTCGTGGCTGGAAGAAGGCTCAGGAGAGACTTCTTGAAATCGCAGCTGAGCGTGGAGTAGAGCTTTCAAATCAGGTTGTAGGTGTTTGCTACGGCACAGAGATTGATGCTGCAAAACATATAGAAGAAGAACTTAAAAATCGTTTCAACGTTCGCGGCATAATTGAGACTCAGGTTGGCTGCGCTATCGGAGCTCACACTGGTCCTGGCATTGTAGCTATCGTATTCCTTGATGCGTTTGAAGCAAAGTACGACGAGTATTTAAAATAAATTATTGATTAGAGGTTAGGCATGGATTTCTTTACAAAACTTGGCGATCTTTTTTATAAAATAAAAGATGCCATAGAGGACTTCTTCTTCGACTTGAAGGAGAAACTATCAAAAAAGAATGACGGGGTAGCAAAAGGTACTCTTATGAGTGCCGAGTCTTTTGCGCCCTCTGATGTTGAAAACACTGACGTAAAGAAATCACTTAAAGAAAAAATTGCCGACCTTAATATTGATAAGAAAAAAATAATTGCAATCTTCCTTCTTCTTATTATGCTCATATCACTTGTCGCTTGTGTAAAAATAAAGCATAAGAACGGAAGTAACAAAGCAGGTAAAAACGGTGCTGACACTGAAGAAGTTGGTACAGAGGATCCAGATGCCTGGTGGAAGAAGTACTCACAGGGTGATGCAGATATGCCTGGTTCTAAACTAACTAAGGCAAATGAACTCGTCTGGGATCCAGTTGACGGCGCAGTAGGATATAACGTTTATCGCTCTGAGTCTAAGGACGGAGAATATGTTTGTATCGCAGTAGTTACCGAGTGTAAGTACACAGATGCCACAGCTGAAAACGGTAAGAAATATTACTATAAAACAACAGCTATCAAAACAGTCAAAGAAAATAATAATGGTACAACAGCTTTAGTTACTAAAGAAGTTACTATGGCGCCTGATGCTATTGAAGAAAAGCAGGTAACAGTAAAGACTGATGAGACAACTACTGCTAAGACTGTTATTGAGGTTACCGACGAAAGCGGTAAGACAGTAACAATTCCAGTTGCAACAGAGAAGGATCCTGGTACAACTAAGAAGGAAGAAAAGACAACTAAAGAAGAGAAGACAACAAAAGAACCTACCACAAAAGAGTCTACAACTGAGACTACAACAGAGAGCACTACAAAGGCAATCCCTTCAAGTGCTGCTGCTTCAACACGTAGTTCAAAAGTTAATAATGCTGCAACAAAATTTAATGCTAATGCAGCCACTAGTGGTATCACGACTCAGCAGCTTGCGAACAACTGCGCAAAGGCAATTGGAGTATATACTAGTGCTTCAAAGACTACGAATATTAAGGCGTTAAAATCACAGCCAACCGGTTATGATGAGTGCTATAAATTTACAGCGGACTATAATGCACTTAACCCACTCGGTAGTCCGAGAAACTTTGGATATGTATTTAAAGTATCTGAGGGTACTGACCCTGCAGCATTTGCAGACTTCCTTTCAAGCAATGCTGTATCTTCTTACTCATTTACTGGCATCGGTTCAACACCAATGAGTTATAAAGCGACTGCTTATTATGACCGCTACGTATTCTTTATGATTTCATACGACTAATCTGGAGGCAAAAGCTAAATGGATTTTAAGGGAAAGAAAGTACTTGTTGTTGGACTTGCAAGGTCTGGAATGGCAGCTATAAAAGTGCTCACTACTTTAGGTGCAACAATTACTCTCTCTGAATCAAAGAAAAAAGAGGATATAAAAGAACTCGATACTCTTTTGAGTCTCGGTGTAAATATAGTTGATCAGTCTTTAGAAGTTGCTGACGGTGACTACGACCTCTGTGTTAAAAACCCAGGTGTTCATAATGACATTCCATTTATGGTTAGACTCTATGAGCGTGGAATAAAGGTTATCACAGAGATTGAGCTTGCGTTTCAAGTGGCAAAGCCACAGCACTTTGTTGCCATCACTGGCACAAACGGTAAGACAACTACATCTACGCTTTGCCACGAGATTTTAAAGGCAAAGTTTGGCGACAAAGCTCACCTCTGCGGAAACATCGGTATTCCACTCTGTGAGATTGTTATGAATGAGAATCTCCTAAATGAAGCTGGACATTATATCACTCTTGAGATTTCTAACTACCAGCTTGTAAATATCGATGAGTTCCATCCAGATGTGGCCACTATTATTAACTTAACACCTGACCATATAGATGTTCACGGTACACTCGATGCCTATTATAAGGCAAAGACAGAAGTGTACAGAAATATGGATAAGGCTGACACATTTATCTTAAATAAAGATGATGCTACAGTTGTTGAGTATACTGATAAGTATCCTGTTCCTGCGACAGTTAAATCATTTAGTCTTGATAATATCGATGCTGATAACTTCGTAAAGGATGGATATATCTTTATTAACGGCGAAAAGGTACTATCTCTTGATGCTATTAGACTTCCAGGTAAGCATAACCTTCAAAATGTTATGATAGCTGTCTCTATAGCGAAGACACTCGGTATTGAAAACGATATAATTGAAACTGCAGTTAAGAACTTTATCGGAGTTGAACACAGAATTGAATTTGTAAGAGAACTCCGTGGAGTAAAATATTATAACGATTCAAAGGGCACGAACACTGATGCCACAGTCACAGCGCTTAAGGCTTTTGACAGGGGCGTAATTTTACTCGTCGGTGGCTTTGAAAAAGGTCTTCCAATGGACGACGTAAAAGCTGAACTTGGCCCTGTCAAAAAGGTAATCGGTTTTGGTGCCTGTGGCCCACGACTTGTTCGTGACCTCGTTGGAGGCGACGGCATCGTCGTTGACACCTTAGATGAAGCTTTGGCAGAGGCAGTTAAGATTTCAGAGAGTGGAGATACAGTTCTTCTCTCTCCAACTACTAGCTCATTTGACCAGTATTCATGCTTTGAAGAGCGTGGAGATCATTTTAAGAAACTCGTAAACGCTTTGGTATAAATCAATTAAAAGTTGGGTAAGTATTATGGCTAACAACAGTTACATTGGCGTATTTGATTCAGGTATTGGTGGACTTACAGTAGTAAAATCTATTATCGATTCAATGCCAAATGAAAACATAATATACTTCGGTGATACCGCCCATGTACCTTATGGTACGAGGTCACCTCGCCAAGTAACCGAATACGTTTTGTCGGACGTTAAGTTCATTAATACTTTTGATATTAAGGCAATTGTTATCGCCTGCAACACAGCAGACTCAATTGCCAGATCAAAAGTTGAGGAACTTTATGACCTCCCTGTATTCGGCGTAGTTGACCCTGCGTCAAAACGCGCAGCCGAGGTGACAAAGAATAATAAGATTGGCGTTATCGCTACCAACGCGACCATTAAGAGCGAAAGCTACAACAGTGCTATCGCAAAGTACAACACTGACGCCGAAGTTTTCGGCGTAGCCTGTCCTTTGCTCGTTCCGCTCGTTGAAAATGGTCGCTTCCAAAAAGGCGACATCGTAATTGAAACAGTTATCAAAGAGTACCTTGATCCACTTATGGAAAAGGGAATTGATACTTTAGTTCTCGGTTGTACACATTATCCTCTTCTCTTAGAAATCATCGAGGGTCTTTATCCGGACATTAAAATTATTAGTTCTTCAGGCGCTGCCGCAGAGACACTTAAGAACAGCCTTGAAGAAAAAGGTCTAATCTCTGAAACAAATGAAATTGACCGCAAATACTTTGTAAGTGATGATGCCGAAGGTTTCATGCGCCAAGCGAAAGTATTTATGGGAGATTCCCTTGGTGGAGATGTAAAACAAGTAAATATCGACTAAGAATAATTTGTGAAATAAAAAAGCACCGAAGGATTTT
>DCGF01000027.1:0-9535 GCA_002314555.1 Ruminococcaceae bacterium UBA1785
TAACATTAGTAAGTATGCGGTTTAAGCTGGTTACGTTAGTAGTGACTCCGGCTGAGAGTTCCTTCATCTCACCGAGGGATTTATAAAGATTCTCAAGCTGATCAGAGACAGTCTTAAAAGAGCTGTCGAGACGTTTTGTCAAAGTGTCATTTAGTTTTTCATCAACAGTCTGACGCATCTCGTCGAGTTTCTTTTCATTACTCTGCTGAAGTTTAGTAATCGACTGCTCGTTACCCTCACGAATTTCACCGAGAGAACGGCTGATTCTGTCACCTAAAGAGATCTGATTCTCATATGTCTGTTTTTGAAGCTCTGCGAGCTGTTTATTAATAGCATCTTTACTTTGAGCTTCCTCCACACGAGAACGATGAAACTCCTCTGCGTTAGTTCTCTGAAGATCTTTGATACGTTCCTCCATAGGAGAAAAATCTAGAGTTTCCTTCTTTCTAAGAAGCAAAACAACGCAGATGATGAGAAGAATGATAATCACTGCTAAAAAAATGTAAATTAAAGAATCCATATTTATGTCCTTTCTTTAAATCTCTGATTCTATTTTATCATAAGTGACTCACACTTTGTATTTAATATTTATTCCTTTTATGTTAGAATAATTAAATGTAAAAACAGTAAAGGAGGCAACTATGATTTTTTCTAGAGATATTATACAACAAAGACATGTCCCAAAATCAGTACTTATCGCTCTCATTTGCCTCATTATATTAACTTTTAGCGCTTGCTCAAAAGAAGCAAACAGTGTAATACTTGCACCGATAAATTCCGTGCCAAACGGATATGACCCACAAATCGCAGTTGGTACAGACCTTGAAACTATAATCAACAACATCTTTGAAGGCCTTGTTAGAATAGATGAAAACGGCAACATCCAAAAAGGTGTTGCGACAGACTGGACTATTTCTAGTGACGGTCTCACATACACATTTACACTTGATTCAAACGCTAAGTGGCGTGTGCCAAAGAGTGCCACCGAGGCACTTGGCGAGGACTTTATAAAGACCCTTGACACACGCGTTACGGCTGCCGACTTTGCCTTCGGCATAAACCGCGCTATCGACTCATCTACAGGCGCACCTTACGCCTACACCCTTTCTGCTGTCGACAGCGCCTTTGCTAAAAACGACACTACGCTTATCATAAAGCTTAAAAGGCCATACGAAGGACTTTTAACAACTCTCGCCACCCCTATCTGCATGCCTTGTAATGAAAAATTCTTCGAAGCAACGGCGGGACGTTATGGTCTTTCAACAAGTCTCATCCTTTCAAACGGACCTTTCTACTTAGGCCTCTTTGACGCCGACACCGGCACCGTAACACTTAAGAAAAACGAGATATATAAAGGTTCTTTCACACCAATCCAAGATACTGTTCGTCTCTATGTTGATTCAGAGGATTCAAAGAAGAACTTTAACATTAAGACCATCTCATATGATGAATCAAAATCAATCAACGAAAAAGACTGGACAGTTAAACAATATAAAAACGCAGTGAAGATGCTCTGCTTTAACTGTGACAACGAACTCTTTTCAGTATATAGGAGTATAAGGCTTGCCTTTGCTCATTCAACAGATATAGATTCTCTTGTCGGAAAAGGTGTCTCCAAAGCAGAGGGAGTTATTCCTTCAAGTTGTCTTCTTCAAGCGGGCTCCTCATATAGAGCTAACGCAAACATCTTAAAAGGACCAGAATATGACATAAAAAAAGCTGCAGAACTCTATGATAAAATTGTAGCAGCCAATAATAAAAAAGAGATTCCTGACGATTTAAGCCTTGATTTAAAACTTGTTTGTCTCGAAACTGATGTGGATGATATCAAAGCAGTTCTCCAAGGATGGCAGAAAACTTTTGGTATGGCTCTCACTCTTACAATAGAGCCATATGCTACTCAGGAAGAGCTCGACAAAGTTGTAAAGCAAGGTGAATACGATATCGCATATACAACGATAATCACATCGGACTTCCTTGCAAGTGAATTTTTAAAGAACTTTGAATCAGACTCCGACAACAACCCTATTAGGCTGAAAAACGAAGAGTTTGACAAGCTCCTTAAACTTACCTACACCGCCACTACTAAAGAAGATTCTGTAGAAGCACTTATAAACTGTGAGCAGTTCCTTCTCGACAACGCATATGTAATCCCTACAATCAGTAAAGATTCATATGTTGCAACAGATATTACAGGACGAGAAGTAACTCTTAGACCTTCTGGCACAGTAATGGCATTTTATAAAGCAAAATAAAGAAAACCCGCTCTTTTTCGAGCGGGTTCTTTTTATCTCTCATATTTTCCTGATTTTCCACCATCTTTAAAAGTTAGGTAACAATCAGAGATTTCCATTCCTCTATCCACTGCTTTACACATATCGTAGATAGTGAGGGCTGCAACATTAGCAGCTGTTAAAGCTTCCATCTCAATGCCAGTTTTATATGTCGTTTCAACAGTTGAAACAGCTTTAACCTGCGTGTCTGAGATGATTTCTAAATCGACTGAAATAGATTCAATTGGGAGTGGATGACACATTGGAATAAGTTCATGTGTTTTCTTTGCTGCCATAATTCCTGCAATTCTTGCGCAGGAGAAAACGTCTCCTTTTGGAACCTTTCCGTCACGGATAAGATTCAAGGTTTCAGGTTTCATGGAGATAACGGCCTGAGCTTTAGCAACACGGTGAGTGTATTCTTTTTCGCCAACATTTACCATGCGAGCTTCACCGTTTTCATTTACGTGAGTTAATCCCATGTCTCATATCCTCCTAAAGCATTTAGTCTTTCTTTTAGTTCTTCGCTATGAAGAACTTTAAGGAAGTCTTTAATTTTATCTGTATCATACGCCTTCTCATCTATCAAAAGATCATATTCCTCATTACAGATTGGAATGAAGTCTAAGTCATATGTTTTAGCAGCAGAATAGATTCCAAGGCCCACATCTGCAGTACCAGATGCTATCTGTGCTGCAACAGATGTATGTGTGAATTCTTCACGCTCATAGCCATAGATATCGCTAGCGCTTAGACCATTCTTCTTAATTAAGAAATCACAGAGGATTCTAGTGCCAGAACCTTTTTGACGGTTTACATATGAGATGTCACTTCTTGCAACATCTTTAAAGCTCTCAATTCCTTTTGGATTTCCTTTTGCAATCATGAGACCTTGAATTCTCTTGACGCCTTTTTCAAGTACTACGCCACCATCAGGGAAGTACTTATTTACATAAGCAGTGTTATATTCGCCAGTCTCTTCGTTTAGAAGATGGATAGCTCCCATCTGTGCCTCACGGCGCTTTATTGCCATAATAGCGCCCATAGAGCCAACGTGAGAAGACGATACTACTGAATCAGGATTTTCTCTCTTTAAGATATCTGTAATCTCATCGATAAGTGGATCGTGACTACCAATAATAGTGAGAGTATTTAAAAGTTCCTCTCTAGGTCTAAGTAGAGTAACCTTAACTTTATCTCCTGCCTCATATCCCTCACAGTCCTGTGGTATATCGACAATACCATCAGCTTTAACAAATGAGGTTACAACGCCCGCTCCACGGTTCAAAGGAGTAGCGACAAAATCACCATTTTCATTTAATCCGATACGTACTCTTACGAACTCACGGTATTTAAGTGGTGATGTCATTATTCTACCAAGTGTTGCCTCTATTTGATCCTGAACATGAAGATTTCTACCTGTCATTATTTCAACTACAGGTCTTAAAATCTGTTCAAGAACGATAATGCCTGACACAGGATATCCAGGAACACCGAGGATTGGCTTATCTTTTGCATAACCCAAAATTGCTGGCTTACCAGGTTTGATAGCTATACCGTGATAGAGCATTGTGCCAACAGTTGACACTGCAAGAGACGAATAGTCATCACGGCCAGCAGAAGAGCCTGCATTTATTATTACAGCGTCGCACTCAGTTACTGCTTTTTTCATAGTAGCGATGATGTCTTCTTTAATATCTTTAACAATAGGGTAAGTCTTAGGCTCTGCGCCCCATTCCCTTAAGATGCCCGAGAAAATTGTTGAGTTAAATTCGATAATGTCTCCAGGTTTTGGGTTAGTGCAAGGAGATACAATCTCATCACCTGTTGGAATAATACCAACAACTGGAGGTTTTACTACTTCTACTTCAAGTACACCACCAGCAAGCATAGCGCCAAGAGCTGCTGGTGCAATTTTTGTAAAGGACGGTAGAATCATATCGCCGGCGCAGACGTCCTCGCCAACCTGGCGAACGTGCTGCCATGGAACGGCAGCAGAATAGAGTAACACGTCTTCGCCGTCACGAACAACATCCTCAATCATTACAACACAGTCAGTGTCCTTTGGCATTGGGTCACCAGTATCAACCTGAATAAAATCAGTTGCTTTTAAGCGAACTGGAGTTGTCTCTGTAGCACCGAACGTCTTATTAGCCATTAAAGCAATTCCGTCCATAGCGGAAGCATTATAATGTGGAGCACAGATATGTGCATATATAGCATTAGCAGTTATTCTTCCTGCAGCTTCAAAAACTGGAACCTTCTCAGTCTTTGGAGCGAGGCCTTCGGATTTTAACGCAGCAATATAACTCTCAACTGCTATGTCGAGGTCTTCATTTGTCAAATACTCATACTTCAAAACAATTCCACCTCGACTTCATCTCCCTGTGAAATTCCCTCACAGTCTCTTCCGATTCTAATAAAACCATCTATCTTTGAAAGGTTACTGACAAGACCTGATTTTGCATAGACTGGCTCTACCATTTCTTTAGAATCTTTCTCAATAAACTTAACACCAATACACTCTTCTCTTCCGTGATTACTTGGAATAGAGAGAGAAACTGGTAGTACCTTCTTAACGGTCTTTGATTTTGATGTGTCACCACTCATACTAAGAACAAGTGGCTTAACAAAAAGGTTAAACACATAATACGCTGCGAGCGGGTGACCAGGTAATCCAAAACAAGGCTTACTATTTATATTTGCAAGGATTGTTGGCTTTCCAGGTTTGATAGCGATACCATGGAACAATACTTCTCCAAGGTTATCATATACTTTAAAAGTTGCATCCTTAACGCCAACTGAACTGCCACCGGAAACGATGAGCATATCACATGGTCCAAAAGAAGAATCATAGGTGCCGTCTATTACACCTTTAATAGTTTTCTCTAAAAGCGAAAGATCATCTTTAACAATGCCAACTCTTAAAGTTTCGCAGCCAAGTTCATCAAGCGCTGCACATATTTCATAACTATTAATGTCACGAACCTCAGCACCACTTGGAGTTTCTGTTACATCTATAAGTTCATCACCTGTGGAGATGACTGCCACTTTTAGTTTCTTATAAACAGAAACCTTTGAGATGCCAAGGGAAGCAAGTGCTGCAATATGGCGAGCTGAAAGTCTGGTTCCAGACTTTAAAACCGTCTGGCCAACTTTTACATCATCACCTTTAAATGTCACATGCTGTCCTGGAGCAGACGGTTTAAGCATGGCGCGAGTTCCGTCTCCATAGTCCTCAGCAAATTCAATCATTACCATAGCATCTGCGCCATCTGGCAGCTCGCCACCTGTTGGCACATATGCACACTGATCTTTTTCAATTGAAAACTTAGGGCTTTCACCCATTAACACTTCGCCTTTGTAGTTTAAGATAGCAGGAATGCTATCTGAGCAGCCAAAAGTATCAGTTGCCTTTACAGCAAAACCGTCAACAGTTGATCTATTAAAATCAGGAACATTTTCTTTTGAGATGATGTCTTCAGACAAAACTCTACCAACAGAATCAAGTAAAGATACTGATTCTGTAGGAGCAATACTTTTACCAAAAGTATCAAAAATTATCTTTTCTGCTTCACTAGAAGTTTTAACAGTCAGCACGCAATCATCTCCTTTAAACTTGGAATATCGTCTTTTAAAGTGTCATATACAATTTTTAGATCAACATGACCATAATCATGAACAATCCTATTCCTAAGTCCTTGAATTGTTGTCCAAGGAACATCAGTGCTTATCTTATATTCATCTGATAACAATTTCGCATTTTCAGAGATTTGAATTAGTCTAAACATCATAGCATCTTGAAATATAGTATCTATTATAAAGTCATCATATTCCTTATCCAGCATTTTCTCAATTATGTAATTTATATCATCTAATATTTTTTCAATATAATATGCATCATTTTTCATATACTCGTATACCATCCTTCAACACTTCATGTAATAACTCAGGGTTGTTATCAAGCTGGCTTAATGAAAGAAGATCTATCTTCTTATTTAGTGTATTCCTTAAGTCTTCAACAAGTCCGAAAAACTTTATACCCGTTACATTTGTTGATATTACAATATCAACATCACTACTATCATCCGCTTCTCCCTTTGCATATGACCCAAATAGTATTGCATATTCAACATCATATTTTGAAAGTACTAGTGCGCAATTTTTCTTAATACTTTCGATAGTCAAAACACCATGTGTCTCATCTATTAAAGTTTCTTTTTTTAATATATCGACAATATAATTATACTTTATCGTTCCAATCTTTTTGGAATCGTTTTCATATGCTTTATATGTTCTAAGTGGGATATCAGTTAAATCTGATGCTTGTTGTTGCGTTAAACCAGCAGCAACTCTAAGTTCTTTTATAGTTTGCCCCATAATAACGACTCCTTTCTAAATAGATTTTATGACAAAATAACAATTAAGTCAATAAAAAAAGTGCCAAAATGGCACTTTTTAATAATATAGAAGTGCAAAAATTGCACTTTTGTTATCTTGCACACTCCGATGCTTCACCTATTAGGATTTCAATGCCATGGCGAAGTGGTTCAATTATTGTTTCAAGATTCTCTATTACTGCCTTTGGAGAACCCGGTAAGTTAATAACTAAAGTGTTGTTTCTAATACCTGCATATGCACGTGAGAGCATTGCTTTATTTGTTATTTGCATTGATGCTGCGCGCATAGCTTCAGGAATACCAGGAACTTCTCTAGGGCAAACTGCCTTTGTAGCCTCAGGTGTCACATCACGCTGTGAAAAACCCGTACCACCTGTTGTAAAGAGAACGTTTGCGATATCTTCATCGGCGATTCTCTTAATCTCTTTTCTTATCTCATCAAAATCATCTGGAATGATTTTATAATCTACAACTTCATACCCATATGGTTCAATAAAGTCTTTGATTGCAGGACCTGAAAGATCTTCTCTTTCTCCCCTTGAGCCCTTATCAGACATAGTAAGGACAGCTGCTTTTATTTTTATTTGTTCTTTGTTTTCGTTCATAGTGTTCCCTCTAATATTTCAGTTCATCTCAAGTTCTTTTACACAATTACCCTTAATCTCATCCATAAGGAAGTTAAAAGCGTCTAGAGTATGCGGGCGTGTGTCGCCACCTATTAGCAAATACATGATATCGTCGCCAACATTTAGCTCGCCTGAACAAAGTTCAATTCGAACATAATAAATACCAGGCATTTCTTTTGCATGACTTATTGCCTTATCAACCTTTTGCTGGTCGTGGGTAAAAATCATACCCGTAACAGGATCTGATTCTTTTCCCTCTCTAACCTGTGCTTTTGCAGTGCCTCGTACCACACCGTTATGGGTTAGGTACATTCCACATTTATCAGCATCAGGAGCACTTTTTGCATCATCGAGCCATTTATTTAAATCAACCATTTTTACTCCTTAGCCGCCTATTTTATTCATAGGTCTTTCTTCGATATCGTCAACACCAAAGTAGTCGTTAAATATGTGCTGCTTTGGTTTTTCTGCTACTGCATTTTCTATAGCTTTCTTGATCTCTTCATCAGTAGCACCAGAGCGCATCAAATCACGAAGAGAAACGCCCTTATCATACTGAAGGCAAAGCTTTAAAAATCCTTCCGCCGTGAGACGAACCCTATTACAGTTCTCACAGAAACTACATGTCATAGCTGAAATTACACCAATAATTCCAACGAACCCCTCTGGCTTGTAATATTCGGCAGGGCCGTTTCCGTACTTTTCGGAAAGTTTATAGAGAGGTCCATAAACAGATGCAAGTGACTTTAAGACATCTTCCTTTTTCACACACTTCTCAAAATCGTTTTTGCCAACAGGCATGTATTCAATAAAACGAACTGCTATGTTTAAGTCTTCGGCAAGACCTGCGATGCTTGCAAGCTCTGTGTCATTTACGCCTTTCATTGCTACGCAATTCACTTTAGTTTTAATTCCACTGGCCTCACAAAGTTTGATGGCCTCGATAACCTTTTCAAAGCCGTCGCGCCTTGTTATCTTTTTAAACTGCTCGGCGTTTAAAGTGTCGAGGCTTATGTTTACCGCATCGATGCCAGCGGCCTTTAACATTTCAAATTTTTCAGGAATCAAAATTCCGTTTGTAGTAATAGATACTGTTTCAATTCCAGGAACTTTCTTTATATCAGCAATCAAACTTTCAATACCTTTACGAACTAAAGGCTCGCCGCCGGTTAGGCGAATATGTTTGATTCCGAGACTTGCATATATTCCTACAAGTCGCATTATCTCTTCATATGAAAGAATGTCGCAGTGTGAAATAGGTTCAACACCCTCTTCTGGCATGCAATATACACAGCGAAGGTTGCACCTATCAGTTACAGATATTCTAAGATAATCTATGTTGCGTCCAAAACTATCTTTCATACTTACTCCTAAAATTGAATAATTATAGTTATTTTAACATAAAGATGTAATAAAATAAAGGAAAAAGGAGCTAGATGAATACTCATCTAGCTCCTTTTAATTTCAATTTGCTTATGATTTAGTCGAGTGTTACAACAATCTTATTAGCATGCTTTACAGATGCGCCCTGGTTTGTTTCAGTTACGAAACGCATTGGACCGTCAGCATTAGCTACAAGGCCTGTGTAACCTTCATCGTTCTCATCATATACAAGTGGATAGCCGTTTACAGCATAGCAAACAATAATTGGTTTGCGCTGTCCGTTGCCATCAACTACGCCCTTTTCAAGAGCTTCCATACCAAAGATAGCAAGTAGGTCTTTTGAGTATCCATCACTTGCATAACCATTTACAGAAACTGGATTTGAGAGATCAAAGTCAGCACCTGCTGAGTATTTAACGAGACCCCAGAAGTTGATACCTTCGCATGTGCCAAGGTCAAGAACTGAATAATCTGTACGCTCAACAAGGTCTGTCAAAGCTTCAAGTTCCTTAAGTGTATACTCATAGCTCTTTTCTGTAGAGCCAGACTTGATAGTTACTGTGAATGTCTCATCAAGGAAACTTGTATAGAGATCCGATGCAGAGTGGTCCCAGCTTGCCATCTCAATAGTTGTAAGTTCAACCTTAACAACAGACTTGAGCTGCTTATCGTCAGTTACGAGCATAAGTGGGCCCTCTGACTCATCAAGAGGTGTACCAATCTTTATAGCCTTTGATACATCACCCTTACCGAAAGCAAGGAGTGGTGTTGTCTTATCATCGCCGGAGCGGAGGTCGCCAAGCTTAAATGTAGCAGTCTCACCATCTGATGTTGTGAAGATTACTTCATTTGT
>DCGF01000027.1:9609-10145 GCA_002314555.1 Ruminococcaceae bacterium UBA1785
TCAAGTGTCTGAGCAACTTTCTGCATACCTTCAAGGTCAGCAACAGTATATGTAGTCTCAGCGTTTACGCCGTCACCTGTGAATACGATTTCACTTGATGCAAGCTCTGCTGCGTCACCACTTAAGTGTGCATACTGATCAGGCTCAACATTGACAGTGATGCTTGTGATATTTGCAAGTGTCTCTGCCTTTTCTGCACCATTTTCCTTATCAGGAATTACGAGCATTAAAGGTCCACCAGCATTTTCAACTTTATATGTTGCAGGCTCATCAGACAATGGGTTCAAGTCACGAGATGCTACATAACCAGCACTCTTCTCTGTCTCTACAAGCGGAGTACCGTTTTTAGCAAACGCGATAAATCCGCCCTGTCCGAAGAGGTCTGTGAGTTCAACCTTAACTTCGTCCTTACCGTTTGAGAATGTAACTGTACCGTTAGTTCCAGGGATACCAATTACTTCTGAAAGGTAGTAGTCGAGGTCGATACCTTCGTAGATTTCTCCACCATAAAGGCCCTTAACCTTAGCTTTCTTAAT
>DCGF01000044.1:0-1089 GCA_002314555.1 Ruminococcaceae bacterium UBA1785
ACATCAGCTTTTCCAGATGCTGCAAAAGCAACTAAATCGCTGTGTGTTGAATATGTGAAATCGAGTGTTACATCCTTTCCAGGTGTTAAGCCGTTCTTCTCTAAAATGTAGTTAAGTACATATTCAGGAGTTGAACCCTGTCCACTTACATATATGGTCTTTCCGCGAAGATCAGATACTGATTTAATTGTGTTTCCCTTTTCAAGGATGTAAAGAACACACTCTGTGTTTAAAGCTAGAAGTTTTACTTTGCCGTTTGTCTTATTATAAAGTGTGGCAGCTGCATTAGTTGGGACAGCTGCGATATCAAGCTCGCCTGATACTATTCTTGATGTAACCTCGTCAGGGCTCGCGCAGACTTCAAACTCATAGTTTCCTTCTGTCTTTCCATTACTTGAATCATCAATCAAATAAGCCATACCCATTCCAGTAGGGCCCTTAAGTGTTGCAACTTTCACAGCGGAAGATTCCTTTTTTGTCACATTTGACTTGCTATCCAAGGTGCTAGTTGAGTTGCTATTCGTATCGCTTGTTTTCTTTGTAGCGTTATTCTTACCGCAAGCTGTGAACAGTGTTGCAATCAAAACTACTGCTAAAAGTATTGATAATGTTTTTCTCATAAATATACCTCCAGGAATTATTTTGTGGCACAAATAGCTTTAGCTGATACGCCACTGATTCTTCCAATCTTTCCTGAAAGGGCATTGATAACATCCATTGGCGCATCTAAAACTACAGAAATTACGTTTAAATCTTTTTCTGCATGAGGCAGACCCATACGACCAACGATATGCTCGGAATACTCGTGAAGTACTTCATTTACCTTTGGGGCAGAGGCCAAATCCTCAACAATAATGCCGAGTACTGCTACTCTCTTTTCCATCCGATTTTCCTCCTTTCAAAACAAAAATGGGTTACGCAAAACATGCGTAACCCAATACTTGTTTAAAAATAATGATGTTTTTTAATAAAGCTTTCACCTCAAGAAATTCTTTCGGTGTCAGGTTTACGCATCTCTATTATAAGTAAATAAAAGAAATACGTCAACCAAATTAATTAGTCAGCTTTCTTTGCGTCTGCAAGGTAGAT
>DCGF01000044.1:1166-10344 GCA_002314555.1 Ruminococcaceae bacterium UBA1785
GTTACAGGGATAAGATTGTTGATGAAGAAGTTAGCCCATGTAAGACCTTCAGCAGCTGTGCCTGTAGCTGATGCTGCGAAGATACCTGCTGGTACATAGTACATGTTAGCAACGCTATGCTCGAATCCAGCGAGTACGAAGAGCATGATTGGAAGATAAACAGCAGCGAGTTTTCCACCTACTGATTTAGCAGCGAAGCTCATCCATACAGCGATACAAACAAGGAAGTTACAAGCGATACCCTTAAGAAGAGCTGGACCAAAAGCAAGGTTAGCTTTGCCTGTAGCAACAGCGATTGTTGTAGCTGCAACTGCACCATCAAAGAGACCATACTGGCCACAGTAACAAGCGATAAGAGCAACAAGGATAGAACCTACAAAGTTACCAAGATATACGATAACCCAGTTTTTAAGCATTGCGCCCCATTTAACATCGCCAGTAAGAACAGATACGATGATGAGGTTGTTACCTGTGAAGAGTTCTGAACCTGCAACGAGAACCATTAAAAGTCCTACTGGGAAGATGCAAGCACCTACGAGTTTACCAACGCTACCTGTGAGTGTAGCACTTGCTGTATTTGCGCCTACTGCTGCCATAGCAATAAACATACCTGCGAGAATACCAAGCAAGAAAAGCTTATATGGCTTATTTCCTGCTTTTGCTTTACCGATGCCAATAACATTATTAGCAACTTCTGCTGGTGTAAACATAAAAACACTTTCCTTTCATATAATACTCTGATATCCAGAGTAAATATTAAATCTGTCTCCTTTTGAAAAGCCCAATAAAATCAAACCGTTCTCTCTTGCTTCTTTCACGGCAGCTATGGTTGGAGTAGATCTTGAAACCACCATTGGAATACCGCTATTTGTAGCTTTTCTCATCATATCAAGTGGAATACGACCACTAGTAATGATGTACTTATCAGAGAGATCAACGCCTTCTTTTAATGCGTATCCTATCACTTTATCAAAAGCATTGTGACGGCTGATATCCTCGAAAGCAAACAAAGTTCCCTCATCACTGCAAAGTGCACAACGGTGTACACCTGCAGTGGCTTTTTGAAGAGTAGACTCCTCAAAAAATCGTTCTTGATTTTCGAGAATCATTGAAGACTTAAATCTAACAGAATTATCTATTATTTTTTTCTCCTCATTTATTGTATCAAACAATGAAACTTTTGCAACGAAACCTTCAGAGTCAATTGAAATAGATTTAATGTCTGATAGCTTATAAATGTACGATTGACAATATAAGTGACCTACAACGAGTTCATAAAGATCAGATGGTGAGCAGAGAAACTCTTTACAAATATCATCATTAATAAACAGTTTAAATGAAACTTCATTTACCATCAAATCTAAAACGTTTTCATATTTCCCATTAATGAAACGAACAATTTCAAGTTTGTCAGTAACGTTCATCTGCTACTCACCTTCTTTAAGAATCCATCGTATTCACCTTTTGTATTAAGATTTGTGAACATTTCGAGCGCGTTATCGTAGTTTTCTGCATCACTTTGAGAAATGACAAGGGTATTAGCCGAAGAAATAAACTTAAATAGAGAGGAGTTTTTATCTTCTAAGCGTTTCTCTAAATCACTTAACAATGATGTTGAATAAAATGCATTAAAAGGCTCTATCTTGCCATTTCTCTCAGAAACGCATATATCTGCTCCAGTTTCCTCAATACGTCTTTTCATATACGACACGTATGAAGGACTGATAACAGGCATATCACAAGCAAGAAGATAAACATATTCACTTTGAGAATGTTTCAAAGCTACATGGATTCCCGCAAGCGGTCCCATGTCCTTATATTCATCTTTCAAAACACGAATCGAACTATTTTCATATAGATTTGGAGTATTAGTCACTACGGCAATGTCCGAAAACATTGCCTTAAGTGACTTAGATACACCTTGATAAATTAACTCATCATTAATTTTGAGGAGTTGCTTATCAAAGCCCATTCGTGATGATTTGCCTCCCGCTAGAATAACTGCGGTCTCGAATTTATTCATACAACCTCAACTTAAGCTTTCTCAATCTTTGCAGCGCAAACTTTAAGCTCTGGAATGCTAGCAATTGGATCAATTACTGTATTTGTGAGCAAGTTTGCAGGACCATCTGCAAAATGGAATGGCATGAAGATTACGCCTTCAGATACAACATCTGTTACGTGAGCTTCAACAGTTACAGTACCACGACGTGATGTTACTGTTACCTTGCCGCCATCAACGATACCCTTTTCAGCAGCATCAGATGGGTTAATTTCAACATAAGCATGACCAGAGATGTTCATAAGACCTTCAACTCTACCTGTCATTGTGCTTGTGTGGTAATGATAAAGAATTCTACCAGTTGTGAGAATCAATGGATACTCTGAATCTGGCTGTTCAGCTGCTGGACGATATGGAGCTGGCTTAAAGATAGCTCTCTCGCCTCTTGTGAACTTCTCAACGTGCATGATTGGAGTACCAGGGTGATCCTTTGTAGGACATGGCCACTGGAGTCCGTCGCCTTCAAGTCTAGCATAATCCATACCAGCATAAGAAGGTGTTACTGATGCCATCTCATCGAAGAGTTCTGAAGCTGTCTTGAAGTTATTCTTGTAACCAATAGCAGCCATTACGTCATTGATAATTTCGAAGTCTGCACGGCTCTGACCAATTGGTTCAATAGCCTTACGGATTCTCTGTACACGACGCTCAGTATTTGTGAATGTACCATCCTTCTCAGCAAATGTTGCACCTGGAAGTACAACATCAGCAAGTTCTGCTGTCTGAGTCATGAAGATATCTTGTACTACAAGGAATTCACACTTCTCAAGAGCATGACGAACATGCTTTGTATCTGGGTCTGACATCATTGGGTTCTCACCCATGATGTAGAGACCACGAACCTTACCTTCGTCAATTGCATCAAGCATTCTTGTAACTGTAAGACCCTTCTCACCTGAAAGTTTAACACCCCAAGCAGCTTCAAACTTAGCTACTACATCTGGGTTGAATACTTTCTGATATGCAGGGAAGTCAGTTGGAAGACAACCCATGTCGCAAGAGCCTTGAACGTTGTTCTGGCCACGAAGTGGGTTTACACCACAACCATACTTACCAATCTTACCACAGAGAAGTGCAAGGTTAGCTGTAGCCATAACACCCTCAGTACCTGTTGAGTGCTGAGTAACACCCATTGCATAGTAAATACCAGCTTTATCAGCTTCTGCATAAAGTCTAGCTGCTGCCTTAATATCTTCAGCGTCAACACCGCAGATTTCTGCAACTGCTTCTGGAGTGTAAGGCTTAATAACCTCAACGAGCTCTTCGTAGTTTTCAGTACGAGCATCAATATATGCCTGATCCTGGAGACCTTCGCTGATGATGTAATTCATCATACCGTCGAAGAGAGCTACGTTTGTGCCTGGCTTAATCTTAAGGAAGATGTCAGCTTCACGGCAAAGTGGGATTTCACGAGGCTCAGCAACAATAATCTTTGCGCCCTTACGCTTAGCCTGACGGATGAATGAACCGATAACTGGGTGAGTTTCTGTTGTGTTAGAACCAGTTACGAATACAACGTCCTGATCAGCAGCTTCAGGGATAGAGTTTGTCATAGCACCTGAACCAAATGATGTTGCAAGACCAGAAACTGTTGATGCATGGCAAAGACGTGCACAGTGGTCAACGTTGTTTGTACCAATAGCAGCACGCATCATCTTCTGGAAGATGTAGTTATCCTCGTTTGAGCAACGAGCTGAAGAAAGACCAGCTAAAGCATCAGCACCAGATTCTGCTTTAATAGCATTAATCTTTGATGCGATGAGAGCGATAGCCTCATCCCATGTTGCCTCAACAAACTTACCGTCCTTCTTAATAAGAGGAGTCTTAAGTCTATCTTCGTGATTTACGAAGCTATAACCAAACTTACCCTTTACGCACATAAGACCCTTGTTTGCTGGACCATAAAGTGGCTCTGAACCAACAATCTTGCCATCCTTAACAAGGAGATTCTGCTGACAACCAACGCCGCAGTATGTACATGTTGTCTTAACCTTCTTAACTTCCCAAGAACGGAACTTCTCAGGCTGCTTTGGAAGAAGAGCACCAACTGGACATACAGATACGCAGTTACCGCAAGATACACAGTCGCTCTCACCAAGTAAAGCACCAAATGGTGTTGAAACCTTAGCAGAGAAACCACGCTCTGTAGCTGAGATAGCACCTACACCATGAAGGGCATGGCAAGTACGAACGCAGCGACGGCAAAGGATACACTGGTTAGCATCATATGTGAAGAATTCATTTGAATCATCAATAGGATCATTTCTCTTAGCACCAACATATGGTGTTCTTTCTACGCCATACTCGTAGCAAAGATCCTGAAGCTTACAATCACCATTCTTCTGGCAAGAGAAGCAGTCTGTTGTATGGTTAGAGAGCATGAGTTCAAGCATTGCTTTTCTAGCAGCTATAACTCTGTCTGTCTTTGTATAAATTACGTTGCCATCTGCAATAGGAGTTGAGCAAGCAGCGAACAACTTTGGCATTCCTTCGATTTCAACAAGACAGATACGGCAAGATGCATCTGGATCGAGATCCTTTATCCAACAAAGTGTTGGGATATCAACATTTGCAATTTGAGCTGCCTGTAAAATAGTTGAGCCCTTTGGAACATCAACATTAACACCATCAATAGTTACATTAATCATAATTGTTTCCATTATTGCTTCCTCCTTCCCTTATCTTTCACGCTTTGCTGGAACAATTGCAGCAAATGAGCAGTTGTCACGGCAAACGCCACATCCAGTACACTTAGCTGGATCAATAACGTGTGGTTCCTTAACATTACCAGAAATAGCACCAACTGGGCAGTTTCTAGCACACTTAGTACAACCAATACACTTGTCAGCCTGAATCTCAAATACTGTTAATTCTTTACAGATACCAGCTGGACAGCGCTTCTCATTGATATGAGCTTCGTACTCGTCACGGAAATTAGCAATTGTTGAAAGTACTGGGTTAGGAGCTGTTTGACCAAGACCGCAAAGAGCAGCGTCTTTAACTACCTGACCAAGATTATAAAGTGTATCGATATCCTCAGGCTGGCCTTCACCCTTTGTGATTCTCTCAAGGATTTCAAGCATGCGCTTTGTACCAATACGGCAAGCTGTACACTTACCACATGATTCATCCTGAGTGAAGTCTGTGAAGAAACGAGCTGTATCAACCATACATGTGTTTTCGTTCATAGCGATAAGTCCGCCTGAACCCATAATAGCACCGAGCTTCTGGAGAGCTGTATATTCAAGCTCAACGTCGATGTTCTCAGCTGTGATACAACCACCTGAAGGTCCGCCTACCTGAGCAGCCTTAAACTTCTTGCCGCCCTGCATACCGCCACCAATTTCGTAAATTACTTTACGCATTGTTGTGCCGATAGGAACTTCGATAATACCTGTATTCATAATATCGCCTGCAAGAGCAAATACCTTTGTACCTGTTGCACCTTCGCAACCGTACTTAGAATATTCAGCAGCACCGTTACCAACGATGTAAGCGATGTTAGCAAGTGTTTCAACGTTGTTGATGATTGTTGGCTTGCCATAAAGACCAGATACTGCTGGGAATGGTGGCTTTGGTCTTGGCTCACCACGCTTACCTTCGATAGATGAGAGAAGAGCTGTCTCTTCACCACATACGAAAGCACCAGCGCCGATACGAATTTCAAGATCGAACTTGAAGTCTGTACCAAATACGTTTCCGCCAAGGAGACCTGCTTCGCGAGCCTGAGCGATAGCATCGTTCAAACGCTCAACAGCGATTGGGTACTCAGCACGGATATAAACATAACCCTGTGTTGCACCAATAGCATAACCTGCAAGCATCATACCTTCGATAAGGTTATGTGGGTCGCCCTCGATAACAGAACGGTCCATGAATGCACCTGGGTCACCTTCGTCAGCATTACATACGATGTACTTCTGATCACCAGGACCGATGAGGCTCCACTTCTTACCAGTTGGGAAACCTGCACCACCACGTCCACGAAGACCTGAATCAAGTACTTCTTTAACTACGTCTGCTGGCTGCATTGATGTCAATGCTTTATATGCTGCATAATAACCGCCATTAGCGATATATGCTTCAAGGCTCTTGTATTCGATGTTACCACAGTTTCTAAGAGCGATACGAACCTGCTCTTTGAAGAATGGAATGTCATCGATGCAAGGAATATACTGCTTTGTTGTCTTATCCTGGAATGTCTGCTTCTCAACAACAACACCGTCGATGATCTGAGACTTCAAGATTTCGCCAACGTTTTCTGGAGTAACTCTTACATAGAAGATTCTCTCAGGAAGGATTAACATAACAGGACCTTCAGCACAAGTACCGATACAACCTGTTTCAATCATTTTAACGCCGTCTGCAAGACCAAGATTTGCGAGTTCTGCTTCGATAGCGTCACGAACCTTTGAGCAGTTACAAGAAATACAACCTGCACCTGAGCAAAGGAGAACTTTGTGGTGATACTTACCCATCGCTGCCTCATAATCGGCTTTGATTTGGTTAAGATCGTTAATTGAAGTTATTTTCATCACTGTCTCCACCTCCCGCTTATTCATACTGGTCGAGAATGTCATAAAGTGTTGCTGGAGAAACTTCCTTATGAACATCATCGTCAACCATTACTGCTGGAGCCAAACCACATGCACCAATGCAACGTGCGGCTTCAATAGTGAACTTCTTGTCGGCTGTAACATCACCAACAGCGATTTGGAACTTATCTGTCAAAGAATCGATAAGTTTTTGAGCACCCTTAACATAACAAGCTGTGCCGAGACATACACGTACAACGTGACGGCCTCTTTCTTTTGTTGTAAAGAAAGCATAGAAGCTAACTACGCCATATACCTCTGAGAAAGGTATACCCATACGATCAGCGATAAACTGCTGAAGCTCAAGTGGTAAATAACCATAAATACCCTGAGCTGCATGCAATACCATGATCAAGCTTCCCTGCTTACCCTTGTATGAATCGATTACTTTTGCAATTTCTTCATACTTAGCACGGTCTTCATCACTGCAATTAATGCAGCAATTGTCTTTGTACTTGCCCATTTTTGCCTCCCATATATAAATAATTTTTTATAATTGCTCTTTTCACACCCACAGTGTAAAGAACCTATTACCAAGAATTAAAGGTTGTGGAAGTAATATTTCCTTATGAAGTAATCCACAACATCATCATAGTTTTGCTTAACTGTTTCTTTTTTTCCAGGTAAGCAAACTATCAAAGCTGGCATTCTGCCAACACAACGACAATAGTCGTCTTTTAAAGCTGCGAGAATAATGTTACCGCTATCATCAGAGACGGAACCATATGCTATTACGCCTGGCTTTCTAATTGAATCCACAAGTTTAAGCATATCGTCCTCTGCACCAGGTAATGTACTAGTTGTAACAATAAGGACATCACACTGATCAACAAAGTTACGAACCGCAAGATTAACAGCATCTTTGCCTTCCTTAATCATGTCGGCGCCAACGACAACAGCTCCTGTGTCCTCGGCAAGTGCACGAAGCATCATACTGTTTGAGTCACGAGTTTGTCCCTCACCTGGAGTTTCAAAAGGAGTAACAAGTTCTTCTCCAGTTGAAAGGATTGTTACATATGGTTTAAACCAAACAGTAACCATAAGCGTTCCATTTGCTGCGAGTGTTCCAACATCTTCTGCTGTGATTCTATGGCCCTTCTTCAAGTCTGTGCCGGGAACATCTTCTGCAAGATATCTGCCCACTGCTTGAAATGCAAGAATATTATCTGTTTTCCAAACTCCTCCATCGAAGTAAGGTTCAAATGCACTGAGGAGTTCTTTAAGTGTTTTTGTACGTTCCATCTAAAGTTACCTTCCAACGAATTGTTTTACGGCATAAAAAATGTGCAAAGGAATGAACAATCCCCTCCAAAGAAGAGAATCACTATTCATTCCTTTGCACACTGGCAGGCTGTAAGATTTCTCTAACAACCCATCGGTCTACACAATCATTTCGGGTCTGATTGGAGACTCGGAACTTTTATTGTCGCCTAACTTGTAAGGAGATTGCTCTCCATTATCTTTATTATTTTAACAATTAAAATGTAAAAACACCACCTTTTTGAACATAAAAACCAAAGTTCATTTACTTGCATATAAAAGCAATTGCTTTTTTGTACACAATGCCATCATTGTTTCAAATTGGACAACATCAATTTCAACGTACATAAAAACTGGGCCCCGAAACCGGAGCCCAGAAAAAGTACTTTTATTTAATTGTCTTTGATCTATCAACATAGTGAGTATGAAGAACCTCATGAGCAATGTGGCTATTTGGTTTCTCGAAGTACTCTCTGTAGATAATGTCAACAGCACTGTTGTGATGTGACTTTCTCTCTGGAAGGTCAAGATCCTCCTGATAGAGAACGCCTGCACGAAGTGCCTTAACGTCAACAGTCTCACGAACCCAGTTAGGCTGGATTGGCTGACCACCACCGTTGATACAACCGCCTGGGCAGCACATGATCTCGATGAAGTGATAGTTCTTCTCACCAGCGCGAACTGCCTCAAGAACCTTCTTAGCATTATCAAGACCTGATGCTACAGCAACGTTTATTGTAAGGTCGCCAACTGTGTAAGAAGCTTCCTTAATTCCGTCCATACCACGAACTTCTTTGTACTCAACGTTTGCATTCTCCTGGCCTGAAAGTACGTCAACAGCTGTACGAAGAGCTGCTTCCATAACACCACCAGTAGCACCGAAGATTACAGCAGCACCTGTACCCTCACCGAGAGGTGAATCGAATTCTTCATCAGGAAGGTTATCCCACTGAAGACCAGCGCGCTTAATCATCTTAACAAGTTCACGAGTTGTAAGAGCATAGTCAACATCAGGAACACCTGCTGCCTGCATCTCATCTCTTCCAACCTCGAACTTCTTAGCTGTACAAGGCATGATTGAAACAGAAACGATATCCTTAGGATCAATGTTGTTTCTCTTTGCCCACCATGTCTTAATAGCAGCACCAAACATCTGCTGTGGAGATTTACATGTTGAGAGGTTAGGAAGGAAGTCTGGGAAGTAATGCTCACAGTACTTAATCCAACCTGGTGAACATGAAGTAATCATTGGAAGTACGCC
>DCGF01000044.1:10432-11047 GCA_002314555.1 Ruminococcaceae bacterium UBA1785
ACCTTATCAAAGCCGAGTCTTCTAAGAGCAGCAACCATCTTGCCTTTGCCCATAGTTCCGATTGGTTTTCCGAAACCTTCAGCAATAGCAGCACGAACTGCAGGAGCTGTCTGTACAACAACTGTCTTTGTTGGGTCATTAATAGCTGCGAAGATGTCATTAATCTGATCCTTCTCAACAAGAGCGCCAACAGGACAAGCCTCGATGCACTGTCCGCAGTTTACGCATGCTACGTCAGCAAGCTTTGTCTCAAATGCACAACCAATAATTGTGTCGAAACCTCTGTGGTTTGCGCCGATAACGCCTGTCTGTGTACGGCAAGCAGCTACGCAGCGACGGCAAAGGATACATTTGCTATCGTCACGAACGATAGATGGTGAGCTCTCGTCGAGTTCAACCTCTGTCTTAGCACCCTTATATGTATTGAAATCAACACCGAAGTTACGAGCGAGTGACTGAAGTTCGCAGTTCTCTGAACGATCACATGCAAGACATTCACAGTTGTGGTTTGACATGATGAGTTCAAGAGTCTTTTTACGAGCCTTCAAAACGCGGTCAGAACGTGTCTTGATTTCCATGCCTTCTGATACAGGCATTACACAAGCAGCAACAAGA
>DCGF01000056.1:0-9044 GCA_002314555.1 Ruminococcaceae bacterium UBA1785
ATCGTCAAACTGAGGAGCTTCTTTAACAAAGTCATCAACAGCGTCACGCATAGTATCTGCTGCAACCTTTACGTCATCAGGCTTTGTTCTATTTAAAGCTTCAAGCATACGGTCGGAACCAAAAAGTTCATTGTTTGCGTTTGTAGCTTCAGGAACGCCGTCAGTGTAGAGATAGAGAAGGTCACCTGGCTTAAGCTGAACGGTATGCTCCTGATATTTAACGCCTTCCATAGCAGCAACTGCGAGGAAGTGTTTGTCATGAACAATTTCGTAATCTCCACCTGCATGTTTGATGATAGGATATTCATGTCCTGCATTAACAGCTGTCAAAGTACCTGTAGAGATTTCAAGTATACCGAGCCAAACAGTTACAAACATCTGAGCTTTGTTATTCTCACATAACTGATTATTAACTTCTGTAATAATAGCAGCAGGAGAGTGTGAGTAAAGTGCGTGGTCATGGATGATGGTTTTACTTGTCATCATAAAGAGTGAACCAGGCATTCCTTTTCCTGATACGTCAGCGATTACTGCGCAGAGGTGGTCGTCGTCAAGAAGGAAGAAATCATAGAAGTCACCACCAACTTCTTTTGCTGGACGCATAGAAGCGTAAATATCAAGTTCCTTTCTGTCAGGGAACGGTGGGAATACTGAAGGAAGTGCATCGAGCTGAATTTGAGCAGCAACTTCAAGCTCTGCTGCGATTTTCTCACGCTCTTCGATTGATGCACGAAGAGATTTTGTGGCTTCCTGTAAACGTCCTTCAAGATCTGTTCTAAATTCCTGAAGCTCTATTGTACGAGCAATTCTGCTCTTCATTACTTCGGCAACGATTGGCTTAGTGATAAAATCAAGCGCACCAAGTCTAAGACACTGAACTTCAGTATCTGCTGACTGATCACCAGTGAGGAAGATAACAGGAACTTCTTTTCCGTTTTCAAGCTCACGTAGACGTTTATATGTTTCTATACCGTCCATTTCTGGCATCATGATATCGAGGAGGACAAGGTCGTAAGTTTTCTTCTCTAAATAACGAAGAGCCATCATACCACTGTTAGCCATATCAAGCTGATATTCCTCACCGAGAATACTACGTGTCACGGTTAGGTTAGTCTTATCATCATCTACTACTAATATGGTGTGTTGTTTCATATTCACACGCTCCTGAGGTTAATACAAAATACATATTAAATTTTAGCATGGGAATCATATCTTTTCAATAAAAAATCTACTTATTTATGAATAAAGTTGTATATATTATACTAATAATGTGTTATAATGAAAAAGTATTTAACCTGAAAATAGAAATATTGGAGGATTTTATGGCTAAAAGTACTGTCAGTAACGATAGAACACTAGAAAAGTATAAAAAGCGTACGGAAAGAGAACTTACTCGTCTACGTATTGAAAATAATATTGCCGTAACTCTAAAAGATATGGAGAAAGGCATTAGTGAACTTGTAGAAAGGGAACGTCAACGTAACCTTACTGCAACATATACTAATATCATCATGGAGAACTCATCTGACAGATTTGTTTTGCTTGATGAGGATTTGCGTCTTCTTTTGCTTTCACATAACTTTGATAATGACGGAATTCAAAAATTAGAACCAGGTACAGATCTTAATACTCTTATGAGCATTTTGCCTCATGAAGGTGATGACTTAGAGGCCCTTGCTAATTTGCGTGCAGAACTAGAAAGTATCAAGGGAACTAAAAAGAGCTTTAAGCATCAGATAGTTATTGGAGATGACGAAGATACTCGCTATTTCGATGTTACTGCAAAGGGCGTTGATGACTCTGGTTCTGGAAACAAAGGCGTAGTACTTACTTTCGCAGAAACAACTGCTCTTACTCGCGCTATGCAGGATGCACAGACAGCTGATAAAGCAAAGTCTGCATTCCTTGCCAACATGAGCCATGAAATTCGTACTCCTATCAATGCTATTGTTGGTATAAGTGAAATTGCACTCGAACGTGGCGGACTCTCTAATGAGATGCAGAGTGACTTGTGTGTTATTCAGAATTCTGCTACAGGTCTTTTAAGTATTATTAATGATATTCTTGACTTCTCAAAGATTGAGTCAGGTAAATTCCAAATTGTCCCTGCAGATTATACTTTGCCTTCATTGCTTATGGATATATGCAATGTTATCAGTGTAAAACTTGCGAACTCTCAGGTTCGTTTGCTCATGCATGTGGACTCATCTCTACCTTTCAATTTATATGGTGATGACATCCGTGTTAAGCAGATTCTTATGAACCTTCTTAATAACGCAACTAAGTTCACTCACACAGGATTTATTGAACTTCGTGTAGAAGGTGAACGCTTACCAAATGACCAAATCAAATTAGTTTTCAAGGTTATCGACAGTGGTATCGGCATTAAGAAAGAGGATGTTAAGAAACTATTCGGAACATTCTCACAGGTTGATACTCAGCGTAACCGCTCTATCACAGGCTCAGGTCTTGGACTTGCAATTTCAAGAAACCTCTCTGAGGCTATGGGCGGTGGAATTAGCGTAGAGAGCGAATATGGTTCGGGCTCAACCTTCACTGTTACTATTGTTCAAGATATTAAAGGCACTGATACGATAGGTTCAGTTGCTGATAAGGAAAAGGTTCGAGTGCTTGTTGTTGAGGATGATGAAATACTTATCAACAGCATAGGTAGAACTCTTGATAACCTCGGTGTTGAGTGGCAGATATGTCATTTATCTGAAAAGGTTCGTGCATATAAAGACTTTACTCATGTACTTATGTTGCGTAAAAACTTCGATGCTTTACGTGAAAAACTTGAGTTCATGTTTAATAATGAAAATATCTATCTTATCCTTGACCAGGGTGAGATGGCTTCAACTGACTTCGTTGCATATAAGCAGATGCAGCTTCAGCTCCTATCACTTCAAATAATCAACGCTCTTAATGGCGAAGAAATTGTAAGTAGTGTAAAGAAGGCTGAATTTAAGCGTTCGCAGATTATTCCACTTACCTTTGCTCGCGTTTTAGTAGTTGATGATAATGCTACTAACCTTCAGGTTGCAAAAGGCCTTATGATGCCATATAAGATGCAAATTGATACAGCATCAAGTGGATATAAAGCTATCGAAATGGTTAAGGCTAATAAGTATGATGCTATATTCATGGATCATATGATGCCTGAGATGGATGGTGTTGAAACAACTCAGTACATCCGTAATTTGGATGATGAATATTATAAGACTGTTCCTATTATCGCATTAACAGCAAATGCTATGAGTGATGCGAAGGAAATGTTCTTAAAATCTGGTATGGATGACTTCGTTTCAAAGCCAATTGAAGTTGTTCAGCTTAATCGCGTAATTAAGAAGTTTATTGAGAGCAAGGCACCTGAAGGATATATGAAATCTATTAAAGAAAGTCTTGCAAAAGAAGCTTCAAAGAAAGACGCAAAACAAAACAAGGTGGCTGATTCAACACCTTCTAAAGCAGTATTACCTGTTTCTAACATTAATCTTGATGTAGATGGTACTGTACTTGGAGGACTTGTTCAGCAGAACAACATGCTCCTAAATCAGAATGCTTTATTATTACAACAATTACTTTCTGCTCTTGGCTCACAGCCTTCTGCTCCAGTAGCAAAAGCTACTGTAACAAAAGAACCTGAAGATATAGATGATGCAGATGATATTGATGAAGTAGAAGAAAAGAGCATTCCCGGTGTAAATATGGAATCAGCTATTGAAGGCTGTGGAGGTTCTAAAGAAATCTACGAAGAAATTCTCAAAACTTACTTCGCAGATTTAAAAGACCGTGAGAAGGAAGTTAAGGGTCTTTATGATGCAAAGGATGTTAAGGGCTTTACTATAGTGGTTCATGCACTTAAGAGCGCATCAAGATCTATCGGTGCTGCAGATTTAGGAGAAGCTGCATATTCACTTGAAATGCACGGCAAAGCAGATGAGTGGGACGAGATAGAAAAAGAGTTCCCAGCATTTTTAGATTCACTTGCTGTAATGAAAGAAAACGTAGGAGCTTACCTAGGCGAAAACGCAGTAACAGAAGAAACTCCTTCAAGTGATAAGGAAATCAAAAAGGCATTTGATAAAGATACTGTTAAACGTTTAAAGGCTGCTTGCGAAGATATGGATTATATGCAAGCAGAAGATATTCTCAAAGAGATGGATGAATATTCATATCCTGAGGATGTAGGAAAAGAACTTACATCAATGCTAAAAGCTTGTGCTGACTTTGATTATGACACTCTTGAATCATTGGCAGCAAAATTAAAGTAAGGGAGGGGGAAGTTTTATGCGTTCATATAATCTTTTTACAGAAGAAATAGATTTCGTTGATGATGCGGTCAAAGAACTTAAAGAAGAGTTTAATAAAAAGGTTGGAAAAGATGGCCTTTTAAAGAACACAGCTGCGATCTTATATACAGATTCAGTTTTAGATGTTGATGCTTTTGTCGAGGAGTTTAAGAAAGAATTCTCATTCCCAGTAGTAGGATGCAGCGGCATGACTATGTTTGATAGAGAACACGGCGTTTGTAGAAGCGGTATTTGTGTTTTACTTATGACTGCTGATGATGTTGAATTTGCCTCAGCTATAACAGAACCTTTCGAGAGAAGTGGTATGGAAACCGAACTTCGTAGAACATACGAGCGCGGTCTTATATCTCTTGGAAAAACTCCAGGAGTTGTTATAGTTCTCGGTGATACAAACGAATGGTGTCCTGGCGATGACCTTGTTCGAGATATGAGTAATATTACAGGAAATATCGCAATATTCGGTGGTATTGCAGCACCGGCACTTGATGATAATAAATCATTTGTTTTCACAGAAGAAAAGGCTGGAAGAACTAGTGTTGCTATGATGCTTCTTGCAGGAAAAGGGCTTGAGAATGCTCTGTTCCAATATGAGATGTCTGTTGAAAATACAAACATCTGCGGTGGTACTGTAACAGGTCTTGTAGACGACTGGGCAGTAGGAGAACTTAATGGTGAAACATTCCTCGATAGACTTAAAAAGAGTGGAATCGAGAATGGCGAAGCTGGCACAGATTATGCATTTAAATATATTTCTAATCCATTTATCGTAAAGAGACTTATGGATAATGGTGATGAGGTTGCCATGCTTCGTAATATTGTTGATGTTAATACTGACGATGGATCTGGACTCTTTGCAGGAAGAATCCCTGATGATTCAAATATCTCAATGTGTGCACTTAGTAAAGAAAAAGTTGCATCTTCTTCACATGATGCTTTTGAACATATATTAAAGGTTGCCGAGGAACGTGGAATTCACCCAACAGCATTCCTTTGTGTATCTTGTAAAGCTAGGTATTTTAACCTCAGCGCTGAACGCCGTGAAGAGGTAGATGGATACGATAATGTACTTGGTTCTGATGCTGCATTGATTGGCTTCTATTCACAGGGAGAAATTTGTCCACAGCCTAGCACAACTGGAGGATTCTTCAACCTCTTCCACAATTCTACAATTGCAATTTTAGCTTTATAAAATTTCAAAAGGACCTCAATTTTTTGAGGTCCTTATTTTTTTTATGTTGTTTGTAGCGATTTAATATGGTAAAATAATAAAACTTGATATTAGTTAGTAATATTATTAAAAATAAAGGAGTAAAATTTATGAAAAGAATTATTGCAATCGTTCTCGCAGTTCTTATGATGACTTGCCTTTTTGCTGCATGCTCAAAAGCTCCATCAGAGACAACAGACGAAAAAGTATGGGTAATTGCTACCGATACAGTATTTAGACCATTTGAGTATACTGATGCTGACGGTAACTTCGTAGGTATCGATATGGATATCCTTGCTGCTATTGCTAAGGATCAGGGCTTTAAGTATGAAATTAAGAGCCTTGGTTGGGACGCATCAATCGCTGCTTGCCAGGCTGGACAGGCTGACGGTATGATCGCTGGTGCATCTATCAAGCAGGAGAGAATCGACAGCGGTTGGATCTTCTCTGACGGATATTATAATGCTACACAGACACTTACAGTTGCTGCTGATTCTGATATCGCAGGTTGGGCTGGCCTTAAGGGTAAGTCTGTAGCAGTTAAGACTGGTACAGCTAGTGCTGACTATGCTGATTCTATTAAGGATGAGTATGGCTTCACAGTTAACTATTATGAAGATTCTCCAACAATGTATCAGGCAGTTCTTTCAGGAACAGATGCTGGTTGTGTTGAGGATACACCTGTAATGAAGGCTTCTATCGTTGATGGTGACCTTGCACTTAAGGTTCTTGACGATACAGCTAACGAAGGTATGCCTTACGGTTTCGCTATTTTTGATTCTGCAAATCAGGAACTCGTTGATATGTTCAACGCTGGTCTTGCTAACATCAAAGCTTCAGGCGAATATGATCAGATTCTTGCTAAGTATCTTGGTGAATAATTTAGTATTTAGTAATTAAAGGGGATAAGTTCTCGTGTTAGAAATCATTCAAAATTTCGGCCCAACATTGCTTGAGGCAATGGGCAAAACGCTCACTATGGCGTTTTACAGCCTTATATTTGCCAGCATTATTGGTCTGATATTTGGTGTCTTTGCAGTTGTTAAGAATAAGTTCTTAAATATCCTTGCACAGATTTTTGTAGACATCATTCGTGGTGTTCCTATGATTGTTTTGGCATATTTTGTATTCTTTGGAATTCCATATGCTTGTAAGAACATGTTAGGATTCAATTTGACACTCTCTGCACTTGAGGCAGGTATTATTTGTCTCTCACTTAACTGTGGTGCATATATGGCTGAGATTATCCGTGGTGGTATCCAAGCTGTTCCAAAAGGACAGATGGAAGCAGCACGTTCACTTGGTCTTCCATACCTCACAGCTATGCGACAGATTATTTTGCCACAAGCCATCAGAACTATGATCCCAAGTATCATTAACCAGTTTATTATCACATTGAAAGATACATCCATTCTTTCAATTATCGGATTCCCAGAACTCGTTAACTCCGCTAAGGGCGTTGTAGCTTTAACATTTAAATCTTTCCAGGTTTGGGCGATTGTTGGTGTAATGTATTTGATCATCATCACAATTCTTTCAAAACTTGCAAAAGTACTTGAAAGGAGGCTCAGCTATGAATACAAACATAAGCGACACAATTAAAATTAGTGTAAAAGACCTCCATAAGAGCTTTGGAAAGAATGAAGTTCTCTGCGGAATTTCTGCAGACGTCAAAGAGGGCGAAGTAGTCTGCGTTATTGGTCCTTCAGGTGGAGGAAAGAGTACTTTCCTTCGTTGCATTAACAAACTTGAAGATGTAACAAAAGGACAGATTGTTGTTGATGAGTATGAGATCACTGATAAAAAGGTAGACATTAACAAAGCTCGTCAAAACATCGGCATGGTTTTCCAGCAGTTTAATTTGTTCCCAAATAAAACTGTACTTGAAAATATCATGCTTGCCCCAGTTGACTGTAAGCTTCTCACTAAAGAAGAGGCTAAGGTTCGTGCTCTTGAACTTCTTAAAAGAGTAGGAATTGAAGATAAGGCTAACGCCTATCCTCATTCTCTCTCAGGCGGCCAGCAGCAGCGTGTAGCTATAGCTCGTGCTCTTGCTATGAACCCTGATGTAATGCTCTTTGATGAGCCGACCTCTGCTTTAGACCCTGAGATGGTTGGTGAAGTTTTAGCAGTTATGAAGGAACTTGCTGAGCAGGGTATGACTATGGTTATAGTAACTCATGAAATGGGCTTTGCTAGAGACGTAGCTGACCGTGTGCTCTTTATAGCAGATGGCGTAATTTGCGAAGAGGGTACACCTGCGGAAATCTTTGATAATCCTCAGCAGAAGAGAACTCAGGACTTCCTCGCGGCAGTTTTATAATAACTAAAAAAGAGACAGTCTTTCGGCTGTCTCTTTTTTCATTAATTTATTAATTTATTAAGTTATTTGTTTATTTATTCTCATTTAAATTTGCTGATTTGTTATCCCTATTTAAGGTGCTGGATTTTCATAAAGATAACTTTCTGTATCTACAGTTACAAATTTATTTGTAGAAACGCCGTAGTCTTTATAAGCATTTTTATGCTCTTCAGACCAAGTGCCGTCAGGTTTTACTGTGATGAGAACGGCGCCGCGCTGTAAACCATATCTGTTAATACCGGTGTAGGCGATATTATCAAGTGAATAACCGTATGAGAGAGTAACGCCTTTATAAACAACAACTGCGTTGTTAACGTGGTCGTGTCCGCAGAAGATAGCTTCCATAGTATTGAGCCCATCAGGACCGAGTGTCTCAAAGAGTGAGTCTTGGTCAACTGGATCTATTTCAGTGTTTGAGCGTCCGCCGTACAAGATAGGTTCATCCCAAAAACCGTTTATTAACTGTGTGGTTTCGGTATCTTTAAAATCATTGGCCTTAAGGTCTTGATATGCTGCTTCGAATTCGCCTGTTGGGATGTGGAAGAAATAGAGACTCTTAACATCTTCACCGTTACTTTTGCTGAGAGACTTAATAGTATCAGCTGCCCAATTTACTTGAAGGTCATTTATAGTGTCATACTGACCGTTAATAGTTGCTGATAGGCTGGTGTCGATGTAATCGTTTGAGTCAATGAGCATAAGAGCTTTCCTAATCTTACCATCTGTGTTCTTTAAGAGGACACACTGATTAGTTACGCCATACTCATCAAAGTCTGACTGGAAGATACAGTATTTAGAATAGCCACTCGCATAAACTTCTCCGAGCTTTTGACGATTTGTGAAATCGAAAGCCTCTGTGTCGTGATTGCCGAAAGTAACTGTATAATAAACGCCGAGTTTATCGAACATCTTCATTACTGTTTTAGCTGTGGATTTGTTATTTAATGTTCCACCGCCATTAAATCCTACGGCAGGTACACAGAAGGTACTATCACCGAGTACTACTAAAAGGTCAGGCTTTTCCTTTTGAACCATAGTCATAACTTCGTAGATGGTCTTTTTATCATTCTTAAGGGTTGCAAAACCACCGCCGATATGGATGTCGTTAATCTGCATGATACGAATATCATCATCTGTAGTGATAGTGTAGTAGCCCTCTTTT
>DCGF01000056.1:9094-9254 GCA_002314555.1 Ruminococcaceae bacterium UBA1785
TGTAGTTTCTTAAGATGAGAGTTGAGATGCTGTTCGCTACTATATGGAAAACGATTACTGCAAGAATTAAGGAAACGATTGTCACCCAAATTACTCGTAGAACTTTTCTACTTCTTTTAAGATCTTTGAATTTTTTCATAGTTTCACCCCAAAACAATAG
>DCGF01000056.1:9337-9594 GCA_002314555.1 Ruminococcaceae bacterium UBA1785
ATCTATTAATTTACCAAAGATATTTTTATATTTTTGTAACTAATTCGATACTAAAGCGTGTATATTTGGGGTATAATGGTAGGGTAATAATTTTTAGGAGGAAGCACTTTTGATAAGACTTGAAAATGTCTCAAAGTTTTATTACACCAAAGGCGTAATTGCTGTTGGTTTCTCCAAAGTTAACTTAAACTTTGACGTTGGAGAATTCGTGGCAATTACAGGCGAATCTGGTAGTGGTAAATCTACTTTATTAAATG
>DCGF01000015.1:0-6636 GCA_002314555.1 Ruminococcaceae bacterium UBA1785
CGGTTCCTTCCGCTCATTTTATTTATGAAAGTTGATTTACCAGTATTAGGAATACCAACTACCATAAATCTAAGAGCCTTACCCGGCATGCCTTTAGCTATATTAGATTCTATTTTTTCATGAAGTGCTATTTTTGCCACCTCATCAAATTTGTTAAGTCCTTTACCGCTTTTACAGTCAACTGGGATGGCATACTTACCCTCCGCCTCGAAATATTTAATCCACTGTGCTGTAGCGTTTTGATCCGCTACGTCGCACTTGTTAAGGAGGATGATTCGAGGCTTTGAGCTTGTCAGCTCGTCGAGCTCAGGGTTACGTGAGGATACTGGTATCCTCGCGTCAACGATCTCGACCACCGCGTCGACAAGCGGTAAATTCTCTTTTATCTTACGGCGGGTTTTGGCCATATGGCCAGGAAACCACTGAACCGTCTGCTTCTGAAAATCTGACATTAGCTACTCTTTCTAAGACTAAGGCTTGAAAAGCCGTCATCTGTTATTCCTACGATAGCATTACCGAGTACATATCTGTTATCGATAAAGCCGATTATTGTTGAACGTGAATCTATGGAGCCCTGACGGTTATCTCCCATTACAAAACAGCAGCCCTCAGGTACTGTAACTGGGAAGGTTACGTCATAGTAATTAGTTGTCTTGTTATTTATATATTTCTCAATAATCTCATGTCCGTTGATATAAACTGCACCTGTGTTAAAGTCAATATCTACTTCCTGACCTTCGGTAGCAATTACACGTTTAATGATATTCTCTTCAAGCTCATTTGGCTGAGAGATAACTACGATATCACCGTACTTTGGAGAGTAATTAGCCTCCGTCTCTGATGTGATTACCCAGTCGCCTGATGATAAAGTTGGGTTCATTGAACTACCAACAACACCAACAAAGCGAACGAAGAAAGTGAAGAGAAGTGCGATAATAACTGTAGCCATAACGAGAACACTAGTTCCCTCATAACAGAGTGTAACAAGTTTATCCTTCATTATTTTGCCTCCTTGTTGTTTAGGTCAATGACCATCTTACCAATTACGTACTGTTCGTTTATGAGTCCGACTGAAGCGGACCTTGAATCAAGTGAATTATTCCTGTTATCTCCCATGCAGAAGAGGAATCCCTCTGGCACGACGAACGGGTATTTAGCACCGTCAGAGAAGTTTAAGTAAGTAGGCTCTGCGATATAAGGTTCGTCGAGCACCTCTCCGTTTACGGTGACAACACCAAGGTCGAAGTCGATATCGACCGTGTCACCACCGCGCGCTATCACGCGCTTTACGAGTGACACTTTGTTCTCCCTGTGGATGACCACGATGTCACCGTACTCATAAGAAGTATCCACACTTGTGATGATAAGCTTATCATTATTCTCAAGTGTTGGGACCATCGATGTTCCTTCAACTGTGGCAACTCTAAAGAAGAACACCAAAGCTACAGCCACGAAGACTACTGCCATTATCACTGATGAGAATATGTCATATACGGATGCAGCGAATTTGAAACTCTTAGTGTTTTCAAGTTCTTCATTACGAAATGTCACTTCATAGTGTTCAGTCAAAAGAGTCACCTCCCCAAATTTTCTTGAACAAAAATTATACTATAAATAGGTCACAAAAGCAATTATATATATAAAAAGGGACTTGCCCAAAAGGCAAGTCCCAAATTCATATTAAAGTCTTCTGTCTCGGTCAAGTCCGTCATACCATTTGTCAAGATATGGCTGAAGGAACCACATGAGTTTCATATCGAGATTAAACCAGTAAATGGCAACAGTAAGTCCGAAGAGACTAAGTGCTGTAGCTATAAGCTTTGCAAGAATTTTAAACATATCTTTAGTCCTCCTTTATTACCAGCATTCACTGTCATCGAAATCTACAAGTGAAGGGTCAAGTGGCTCTTCCTGCATTACGAGACTCATGAAGTTATTGATGTCTTCACGCATTGAACGTCTTGATACTGATGTTGTTTCAAAGAGGTCCTGCTTAACCCATACAAATGGGATGCCGCGCTTTCTAGCTTCCTCTTCAAAATAACCGTTGATAGCGCCAACGCCCTTACAAGAAATCTGGTCGAACATGATAATCATGTCGCCGTTAAATTCTTCATACTTTCTCCAAAGGTCGCTCATCATAACGTCGATGCCGCCCTTTGTATGAACACGCATTGTAGCGCCTTCAATCTGCTTTACAACGCCTCTGAGCATTGCTTCATCAGATGAAGTATCGATAATATCATAACCCTGGAAGTCGATCATTTCTGCAACAGAATCGATACCCCAGCAGTTCAAAATCCAAGTGTTGAAGTTTGCGTACATGTTAGCAGGTGTGTTCCAAAGAACAGCTCTATGACGAATAGTCTTTGGACATTCACCCTTATCCATCTGCTCTCTAACAATCTTAATTACCTTCTCATCATTTTCGAGTGACTCTTTAAGACCACAAGTAACCTGATGCTCAAAGATACTGTAGAGCCAGAGTGTTGAGCCTGTGTGAGGTGAAATATTAGTGCGGTTGAACTCCCACTTTTCATAGCGGTATTCAATCTGCTTGTTCCAAATCTCAACTGCTTCACGAAGTGCGTTGTAATCATACTTTACATCATAATGATCTTCAATGAATTTAATCATAGCTTTTACTTCGTTTACTGCATACTCAAAAGTCTCTTCGTTCTTCCAACGAAGAGGAATATTGAGTGGGAATGTTGGAAGATTATATCTTCTGTCCTGTAATGCAGATGTCATGATAGAACCATCACAAGGCATGTTGCAAGATACAAAGCACTTTGCATTGATAAGAGGATAGTCATCATCTATAGCAATACCAAGCTCTGTTGATGGAAGTGGACATACGTCAGCAGGAAGACCGTAACTCTCAGACTGAGCGATGTAGTGGTCTGGAGAATGGCAGTTGATGAGGGAAGGAAGATACTCAGGAATCTGCTGCTGAAGAATAGTTCTAAGTGTTGGGAATCCTCTAAAAATGAGGGATGGAATAAGTTCATCTACAAGGAGGATTTTCTCGCCAGCAGCCTTTGCAGCTTCACTGTCTTTATGAAGATGCATATCAGCCTCAAAGAGATCATCAAGAAGCTGTGTAACTGATACTGCAAGCGTGTTCATGTTATTTCTACTAGCACGAAGTGCAGCGCCATTCGCACCTTCCATGATTCTGTCATAGAATCCTGGAACTGTTAAATAGCTAAACATCCATCTATAACGGAAGATAGCCTTTACGTTTGTAACTGGGTGGCCAAGTGCCCATTTGAGAAGTATTCCCCAAAGTTCACACCACTTAGCATAGTCATATGCTGTGTCCTTAAGGCCTCTCCATTCACGGTGCTTATAAATACCGGAAACTGGTGTGTAAAGATTACCAAGTCCTTTTTCCTTATCAGTCATTATTTAGCACCTCCTTGGATCTTTTTAATTTCTACAGACTCAACAAAAGCCTGAATACGAGTTCTAAGCTGTCCAGAACCTGAAATTACATATTCACGGTCAATCTGGAGAACTGGAATGTCTGAAGATTCTTTAAACATTTCAGACTGGAGCATCTTTTCATAGCCCCAGAAATCGCAGAACTTAGCTTGCTCATAGATAATACCATCAGCATTAAATTCTTTTGCAGCCTCTACTGCAAAGTCATGGCGCTGATTAATTTTATCCTTTGACATGAAACGTGGGCACATATTCTCTTCGAGATAGAATCTACAAATCTGAGGAAGTGCCTCTTCATCATCCTTTAATGGAATTTGTTTTCTACCAGGCATTGAGCCGAAGCAGTAACGGTCAGCAACAACATATGCATTGCAAGATTCCATAATCTCTGTAAATACGTAGTCATCAAGTTCCGAGCCAACAACTACGAAACGTGCACGCCATGGGCACTTATCATCTGCTTCTCTGTTTCTTAAGTCCTCTAAAGTTTCCTTAAGATATGGAAGGATTAAATAAGTAGGGCAAGCATATGAAACAAGGCAAAGGATGTGGAATTCACGTGATGTAATTCTTGGGTTTGCCTCTTTACGCATCTCTGAAATTTCCTCAAAGATAGCGCACATCTCGTTATGCTCTTTAACAGCTGCTCTAATGCTCTCATCAGTGATTTCACAACCGATTTCTTTCATATGTTTAAAGAACTCAGTTTCAATCATTGTCTGATAATGCTTATTACCGTAGTCAGATATCTTCATTGGAGCATCAAGGAAACCAAACTTCATGTCTGGCTTATCAATGAGTTTAAATCTCTCAACATTCTCAACTACGCGGTTCATCTGCTGACAAGTATCAGTACCTGCCCACATATCAAGGAAGTTATATCCGCCTTCAAAAGCACGCTCAACAAGTGCACGTGAATATCCACAAATAAAGCTAGACATATAATAAGCAGATACATCAAGAGAACCTGTATGAGGTGCTCTAAGTCTTACTGAGAAAGCACCACCAACGTTTAGAAGTACCTCAGGAACATAGAAGCAAGTATAGCCTATGGCTTTCTTACCTTCCTCCTTTGCCTGCTGTACAAGTTGGTTGTTTGCCTGCTCAAGAAGATCTTCATAAAAGTGAATGTTCTTCAAATCTTTCATATTGAAATCTCCTCCAACATTTTTTCTAAAAATAACACCCTTTTATTATAAAGGAATCTTGTTAAGAAAGAAACGACAAATGCCTTTATCATGTAGAGAAAAATAGAATGTTTTTTTATATAAAAAGTAAAATATAAAGAAAATAAAAAAGAATATAAAGAAAATAAAAAAAGAATATAAAGAAAATAAAAAAGGACGACAAAATGTCGTCCTTTTGAAAGCCTATTAAAATTAAAGCTGCTCTTTAACTTTAGCTGCCTTACCAACACGATCACGAAGATAGTAGAGCTTGCTTCTGCGAACTTTACCTTTACGAACGATTTCGATCTTCTCTACGTTTGGTGAGTTAACAGGGAATACCTTCTCAACACCTACGCCGTATGATACACGACGAACTGTGAATGTCTCTGAAACTCCGCCACCGCGTCTAGCGATAACTGTACCTTCAAAAACCTGAATTCTTTCTCTGTTACCTTCTTTAATCTTAACGTGAACCTTTACAGTGTCACCGATATTAAACTTTGTAACGTCTTCTTTAATTTGGCCTTCTGTGATTACTTTAAGTGCATCCATTTTTTATTCCTCCATCTTTAAAAAATCAGAACGTTCATACACAGAACCTGTCAGAGGACCGTCCGGGAAGTTGCTTCGACTGTTGCCGAAACGCTAGATTATATTAACAAATAACAATTAATAATGCAAGCACTTTTTTCAAAAAGGTTTTAATCACTTATAAAGATCTGCACCCAGTAGGTAATGCCGTCCACAGTCTTTGATGCAAAACCAAATTTAGTGTAGTCGTATTGCTCGGACAAAATATTATTTCTATGACCCGGTGAATTCATCCAGTCACTCATCACATCGGCGACAGAAGTCTGACCTTTTGCTACATTTTCACCCCAGTTTTTAAATGCGACTCCATTATCAGTTAAAACTGTGTTAAAAGTTCTGCCGTCAGGCCTCACATGTGAGAAAGTCTCCACTATTTCCTCAGCTCTTATCCTGGCACATTCGTTTAGATAATCACACATAACTACGTTATTTTTAGAGACTTTGGCCCTCTCCAAATTAACAGCTTCAAGCATGGAATTTTCCAAAGAACTAAAGCTCGAAGGGGGTTCTGTAAAGTTTTCTTCCTTTACAGTGTCGACAAAAGTCGTACTTTCTATAGATAAAGCAGTGGTTGTCTCCTCTTCTGTGGTAGATTCTAAATCTTCTATTAACGACGTAGTTACGTTACTTTTAGTGGTTTCTTTAGTGCTCAAAACAGATTCGCTTGCAGTGTCAGCTTTAAGTGGTTTAGCTGATACCGCAAGCGAAATAATTATCATTATTAAAGCAAATGTAAAACTAAGTTTGCCACTCATGCTTCCACTTCCTTCCGTTCGTAACCCGAATTATATCACGAACGGAAAAAATGTCAGCACGAAAAATGGGACTTATAAAATTATTCTGGTTTTTTAGTGCCACATGAGCCGCAGAAATTGCCTTCATTCTCTGCGCCACAATTTTGACACTTCCAAGTAATTACATCTTGGAGTTCTTCTGGAGCTACATCAACAACAGGAGCAGCTGGAGTTGGATCAGCTTTTGGTGCCTCATAGTTCTTTGTGGTCTCTGTCTTTGGGGCACTGTCATTTCTACTTGAATCATTAGTTCCAAAGTTAATCACTGGAGTATCAGTTGTAGGTAAGCATAAGAAAACTATAAGAGCAATACCACCAACTGATGGGATTGCTGAAACGAAAATAGCCCACCAAGGGAAACCTGCGTCTCTAAGTCTTCTAACTTCTGCTGCGATAGTAGCTATTGTTATGAATATCACTGCAGGTAAATAAAGAATCCAAGCAATAACAGCAAGTATCCAAAGAGTAATTACATCATCATAACCTATTGCAAAGCCAGCAAGGATGAAAGGAATAATTCCCACTATAAGCGTAAGTATAGATATTCCAAGGTATCCCCACCAAAAATCAGAACGGGAGGTCTTACCTTCAAAATCCTTCCAGTTATCTAAAATCTTTTTTGTACTGTCAAACAT
>DCGF01000015.1:6642-6871 GCA_002314555.1 Ruminococcaceae bacterium UBA1785
TCATTTTCATTCCTCCTTAGGACGTGTACAAAGAAAAATGACTTTGTACTAATAAAACTATATATACTTATCCTTAAATTTGATTTAAAAAGAAATTACGTATTTCTTACTAAAATAACAAAAATATTATAAATACTTATCAATTATAAATACTTATCAAGGAGTTCATCAATGTACTGATCCTTTTTAATTTTAGGATTCTTTATAAGCTTTCCTCGAGTCATAACCA
>DCGF01000015.1:6893-8197 GCA_002314555.1 Ruminococcaceae bacterium UBA1785
CGAAAGGTTTCTAAGAGTAGTTAAATCATCAAGTGGGTTCTTTTCCGAAACGATGATATCGGCATCTTTGCCCTCATCTATAGAACCTGTGAGATCTCCAATACCCAAGATTTCTGCATTTCTCTTTGTAGCTGTATAAAGAGCAAATACTGGAGTGACATCGCAGTACTTAACAAAGTAGCAAATCTCACGCCACATGTCGTAGTGACGAATAAATGGACATCCTGTATCTGTACCAATACCTACTGGTACACCGGCTGCAAGACAATCTTTTGCACAGTCAATAATTCCTTCAAATACGATTGTACCATTCTTCTTTCCAAGTTCGCCAGCATGACTAACATCAAGATCGAACAGACAATATGGCAACGCAGGTGAAAGTGTGCAAATATGAGCTGCGCCGCGTTCTTTGAACAGTTTTATATGTTCTTCTTCAACCTGTGCGCCATGCTCAATTGTGTCTACACCATTTTCAAGTGCAACTTTAACACCGTCAGCACATTCTACATGTGCTGCAACTTTGTATCCAAGTTTGTGTGCTTCGTCACAAGCAGCTTTAATTATTTCAGGTGACATTCGAAGGGCGCCTGGCTCACCTTCTGCTGTCGCATCCATTACGCCACCAGTAACCATAATTTTGATAAGATCTGGATTTGTCTTATGAATTTGACGAACATGTTCTCTTGCCATTTCAGGTGTCTCTGCTTCAGTTCCTAGAGAACCCGCAAAATGACCGCCAGGTACTGATACTGCAGTATTTGCGGCGAGGATACGTGGGCCTTCAATCTTTCCAGCATTTATCTTATCTCTAGTTTTTGCATCAAAATCTAAGAGACCGCCAACTGCACGAAGTGTGGTTACGCCACTATAAAGTTCATCTTTTACATATCCTTCTTGCCTTTTCATCATTAAAGTCTTAGCGCCAGGAATATTTAAAAGTTTAAATACCGCCTTATAATTTGTTGGCTTTGATTTCTCTTTTGGTGCATCACCAGCAACCGGGAGATGAACATGAGGATTGATAAGACCAGGCATTAAATATTTACCTCTGATCTCTAAAACCTCATATCCTGTTAAATCTAAGCCTTCTGCGAGGGCGACTTTTTCAATTTTGCCATCAGATACTAAAACAGTGAGTCCCTGTTCTGGTTTCATATCTTCGTGACCATTTAATACATAACCACCAACTAATGCATATTTCAAAATAATAACCTCGATTCAATTAAAATTACCTATTAATTATACCATAATTTTACTATTTAGGCACAAAAAAAGCACCCATTGCTGGGTGCTTTAATGTTTTT
>DCGF01000015.1:8216-16979 GCA_002314555.1 Ruminococcaceae bacterium UBA1785
GTTTTTAAGACTTAGTCTTTCTTTTCGTCATCTTTCTTTTCTTCTGCTTTGTCGCCCTTAGAAAGGAAATCTTTAAAAGCAACGCCAACGATAGAAAGGTCTACTACTGTAGCGCCAACAAGGATCCAAAAAGCAGGCATAAAGTCCATAATGTTTAATATTTCACTCATTACTTTATCCTCCTTAAATCCAATTCATAATGCCGCCAAATACGAGTCCTGCAACTACAAGTGCTGCGAGGCAGCCAACAGCCTTTACGGACTGCTTAACTGTTGGACGGTCATATGTGTAGTATGCTGCTGAGAAGAATGGAAGGTAACCGATGATCCAAAGAATCCATGGGCAACCTCTCTGCCAGAATGACCACTCCCATGTGAGAACGTTAGCATAGTTAAGGAAACATTCTACACAAACTGCAAGTGTTGTCATGATGAAAGCAAAGAAAATACGGTTGTTGATGCCAAGGATCTTAGCCTTCTTATCCTTTGGAAGCATAAGACATGAAGCTATACCCATGATGAAGAACATGAAAGAGATTTCAATGTTATATCCGATAAGGATATTAAACGCTGAGCTCTGTCCTGCAAGGCCTACACCAGCTACTGATCCTGGAGGTGTACCCCATACTGGAGCATGTCCTGAAACTGCACAGATATATGAATTCCAAATCTCATTCCAGATATCTACAAGCCAAAGAGCTGCACCAGCGAGAACTGCCTGTACATGGCCTTCGCTGAGTTCTTTACTTACGATGTAGATAAAGATGAGGAGAATTGGGATTATATACCACTGCATTGTTGCGTCGGGATTTCTAAGAACTTCCCAAGCGGCTTTTGTGAGTTCTGAATAAGAGTCTTTATAAACAAGTAAAGTCTGCATTCTAAACTCAACCCCCTTTTATATAATTTTCTCCGAAATTTAATCAGATTAAATCTGATAAACTTACTCTATAATTTTACTACTCATAAGCTTTCTAAACAATAAAAAAATAAAGGCATTCGATAAAAAAAATCGGATGCCTTTATGTTCATTTTGACAAAGAATTCATTAAAGTTTTGCCCTGATAATCTTACCAGATGTTGTCTTTGGAAGTTCATCCCTAAAGTCAACTATTCTTGGGTACTTATAAGGAGCTGTCTTCTTCTTAACGTACTGCTGAATCTCCTTCTTAAGTTCCTCAGTTGGCTCTGTTCCCTTAACAAGAACGATTGATGCCTTAACAACCTGTCCACGAACATCATCAGGAGCTGCTGAAACTCCACACTCAAGTACGTATGGAAGTTCCATAATAACGTTTTCAATCTCGAATGGGCCAATACGGTAACCAGAAGATTTGATAACGTCGTCGGCACGACCAACGTACCAGAAGAAGCCGTCCTCGTCTTTCCAAGCGAGGTCGCCTGTGTGATAGAAGCCGTCGTGCCAAACCTCAGCGGTCTTCTCTTCGCCTCTATAGTAGCACATGAAGAGACCGCAAGGAGCACCGTCCTTAACGTTTACACAGATTTCGCCAGTTTCACCTGGTTCAACTTCGTTTCCATCAGGGTCAAGAAGATGAACATCATAGATAGGAACTGGTTTACCCATAGAACCAACCTTATGAGATGCACCAACAAGGTTACCAATCATAAGAGTGCCCTCAGACTGGCCAAAGCCCTCCATAATTGAGAGACCTGTGAGCTTCTTAAGCTGGTTAAATACTTCTGGGTTTAATGCCTCACCTGCTATTGTCGCATGCTCAACAGATGAGAGATCATACTTAGTCAAATCTTCCTTAATCATCATTCTGTACATAGTTGGAGGTGCACAGAATGTGGTGATGTGATATTTAGCGAAGAGTGGAAGAATATCAGCGGCATCGAACTTTGTAAAGTCATAAACGAATGTTGCTGCCTCGGAGAACCACTGACCGTAGAGTTTACCCCAAAGAGACTTAGCCCAACCTGTATCAGAGATAGTGAGGTGGAGACCGTCAGGGTCAACACAGTGCCAGTACTTAGCAGTGATAAAGTGACCAAGAGGATATTTATAGTTATGAAGTGCCATCTTAGGATATCCTGATGTTCCAGATGTGAAGAACATTAGCATTGGATCATCACCCTTAGGTGAATCCTTTGTGCGCTTCCATTCGTTACTGTAGAGCTGCCACTCATCATCAAATGAGCGCCATCCCTCTTTCTTACCGTTAACTGAGAGCTTAATTTTAAGTGAAGGAGCATTCTTTGCTGCCTCATCAACCTGATCAGTTACGTCGCCATCTGCAGTGCAGAGAATAGCTTTAACGTCTGCTGCGTTGAAGCGGTACTCAAAGTCGTGAACCTTAAGCTGATTTGTAGCAGGAATAGCGATAGCACCAATCTTATGAAGGCCTAAGATAGCTGGCCAGAACTCATAGTGGCGCTTAAGTACAAGCATAACCTTATCCTGACGCTTGATTCCAAGTGCAGTGAAGTAGTTTGCTGCTTTATTTGAGAGTTCCATCATATCCTTAAATGTGAATCTTCTCTCATTCTTATCGATATCGAGATGAAGCATAGCGAGTTTGTCAGGCTTAGTCTTTGCAAGCTCGTCAACTACATCAAATGCGAAGTTAAAGTTTTCTGGATTTTTAAATTCAACCTTAACAGGTGTTCTATTCTCGTTCTTTTCAACTTTAACCCACTTCTTATATACACGGGTCTTCTGCTCAGCACCGAGACGTTTTGGCTGTTCTCCAGCGCTTGTCTCTATAGCCTGGAGTTCAGGAATAGGTTCGCCTGTAGGATTAAGTACGATAGCATAGAATTCACAGTTTTGATTCTCTACAGCACGCATGCCGTGAGGTGTGCTTGAATCGTAGTAGAAAGAATCACCAGGATGAAGAACTTCGATATGATCTCCAACCTGAACTTCCAAAGCACCTGAAAGAACTATATCAAGTTCCTGTCCTTTATGTGTTGTGAGTTCGATAGGCTTTTTTTGAGCCTCCTCAGTGTACTCAGCCTCAACATAAAGGGGCTCGGAAATTCTGTTTTTAAATGCTGCGGCAAGGTTGTAATATGTCATGCCGTGCGCCTTTTCAATTTTCTGTCCCTCGCCCTTACGTGTAAATACGAGTTTTGCAAGGTTTGGTGACTCACCTTCAATAAGGTCAGTTACGTCAACGCCGAATGTCTGAGCACAGCGATAAAGGAAAGCGAAGTTTAAGTCCTGCTTTCCTGCCTCACAAGCTTTATACTCCTCTTCAGAGATGCCTGTCTGCTCAGCCATGTAGGCTGTTGTTAAACCCTCGATCTCACGAAGTTCGCGGATACGAAGGGCCATCTCGAAAATCTTTAAATCGAGTCCTGTTGCGTTTGCCATTTTAATACCTCTTTCTACAGCATCAAGGAACAAAAAAACATCCCAAGAATGCCGTCGCATTCTTGGGACGATAAATAACTTACCGCGGTACCACCCAAATTGTCGAAATTCGACCACTTTCAGATTCTGACAAATCCTAATGCACTTACGTAGCCTACACGGGTGAGTTCTACTCAAGAAAAACTCTTTCTTCCCACCAGCTCAGGAGCTACAAACAAGGGATTCCACTTCCGGTTCACACCAACCACCGGCTCTCTCTAAAGCGGAGGTTCACTTGCCCTCTCCGTCAAAGCTTTTATATATAATATGCATATTTTATACACCAACATAGCACTTATGTCAAGTTATTTTGTAAATTCAGAGATAGTCTTAATAAGATTATCTGAGTCAACTGGCTTTGGAATAAATCCATTCATACCAGAATCAAATGCCTTTTTCTTATCCTCTTCAAAAGCATTTGCAGTCATGGCAATAATCGTAATCTTAGAAAGTGCCTTATGTGGGAGCGCTCTGATAAGACGAGTTGCCTCATAACCATCAAGTTTTGGCATTTGAATATCCATAAGTACGAGGTCATAGTCGCCTGGATCTGAGAGCTTAATCTTATCAACCGCCTCAAGTCCATCGTTTGCAACATCGACGATAATTCCCTGTTCCTCAAGAAGTTCCTTCGCAATTTCTTGGTTAAGTTCGTTATCCTCAACAAGGAGAACTTTCTTATCACGAAGATCAATAGAACTTTCCGCCTCATCAGATTTAACATCTTCAATCACTTTTTCACGAAGTTTAAATCTAAATCTTAAAGTTACCTTTGTTCCAACACCAAGTTCACTTTCAATATCAATAGAACCATCCATTAAATCTGTAAGGCGTTTTGTGATGGACATTCCAAGACCTGCGCCCTCAACACCCGAAAGAGTTGCCGAACGCTCACGCTCAAAGTTCTCAAAGATATGCTTTAAGAAATCTGGGCTCATGCCGATACCATTATCTTCAACAACGATAACATAGCTGCCAAATCCGACATTCTTACAAGGCTCCTCTCGGATAAGTACATCCACTTTTCCTCCAGGACTTGTATATTTGATAGAGTTACTAACGATATTTAATGTAACTTGGTCTAGGTGAAGAACGTCAGCTAAGATATATTCATGCTCGATATTTTCATATCTAATTGACAAGTCAATATCTCTGCTTTCAGCCATAGAGCCTGTCATAGTACTGATGGCGTCGCCAATACCAGAAACAGTGGCATCCTTCTCCTCGATACTAACCTTACCCGATTCGATTCTAGCCATATCAAGTACATCATTGATAAGTTTAAGAAGATGCTGTCCAGAGATATCAATCTTATCAAGGTAATCAGCAGTCGCATCAGGCTCAGTCTTTACCTTCTTCTTTGCGAGGTTTGTAAAGCCTAAAATAGCATTCATAGGAGTACGAATATCGTGCGACATGTTGAAAAGGAATGTAGATTTTGCGTCGTTAGCAGACTCGGCACGTTCACGAGCTTCTTCCAAAAGAAGTTTTTGCTGCATATCGTATCTTGTTCGCTCATCGATATTATTTACACCGACAACGCAGAGATAGTTCTCTTTAAAATTATCATCTGCCACTACTTTTGTTTGGTGGAATTCAAGGCCATTAGATGTTACAAAACGAGAGTCTACCGTAACCTCTCCATTTTTTTCAAGTTCATGTATGAGATTATGAATAGAGAGTTTGTTAAAGAATTCTTCCCTGTCATCCTCATATACATATGTCTCTCCAAACTTCTGAACAAGTTCAGAGAATTTATTATGATTTTCGCTTGATTGGTCATTCAATTCATCAAGGAAAATATTTCTACGGAATTCCATAGTCTCCTCTGTAGCGAGGTCAACAAGCATGATTTCTTCATATCTCTTTGTGAGTGCCTGAATTACAGAAGCCTGGTTATTATTAAGCTGGAACGCTACAGAAATAAACACATATGTTACACCGATTGTACAACCGATACATACCATAGGAGCTGTTGGGAGGAAGTACTGTGCCACAAAACAAATCATAGGAGCGAGTGCGAAGAAAGCAAACGAGAGGTCGAGTTTTTTCTTTGCCTCAACCTTTTCTTTGCTGCCGTAGTAGATGCCACGAGCCATAGCAAAGAGTAAATAGCCAAGAGTGATTACTGGCTGAGCAAAGTATAAGTTACTTCTAGTGTATACATTTCCTTCAGCAATATAGAAAATGAGGTCCGGCGTAAAGAAAGACAAATATGAAATTACAGCAAGTGCAGCAGCTGGGAAAACAAGTATAGCCGTCTTCACCTTGGAATGAAGTAGTTTTGTCTGAAGCATCGTCTCTGTGTATATAGTCCATGCAAGAGCCGAAAAACCAGAAACCGCAAAATATGTGGCGTTTACAAAAATGTTAACTTCTTCTGAGAAATTCGGTTTACCGTCGATAAACACCCAAGTAAAGTCCGTGATAGCAAAAAGTATCTCAAGGACAATTACTGGGGTCATCTTAAAGTTCTTTATGCCCTTTGAAGCGGACCAACCCATAAGGAGCAATACCAAAAGTATTCCAATACAGGTGGCATCAATCAAAGCGTATAAAGTTAAACTCCACACTTTTAAATCTATAGGCATAGTGTACTCTCCCGTTTGTTTAATATAATTAAATAATAGCACTAAAAAAACTTGAGATAAATAAATAAGGCTCCCAAATTTAGGAGCCTTTGTTTGTGCAATTTGTAACCTATGATAATTGAAAATCAAAGTAATTACTATGCATATTATATTCGGAAACTTCAGCAGTATCGAGATACAGTCTGTAATGACCAGCTTTTGAAATATCGTAGATGTTACGATCAATCTTATATGTCATCTTATACTCTCCACCAGCTGGAACTGTATACAAAACTGATTCAAAAGTAACTTTCGCATCATCATCAATCACTGACTCAACAGCATCGTAATCACCGATTCTAACGATTACAAATTTTGGCGATACCTGTTTATCCTCTTTAGTTGGATTGGACCACATAACCTCTACCCAAGGCGTCTCTACCGAGAAGTCACAGTCTAAAACAACAGCAGTAAGTTCTGGATTACTAACGTTTGCATTACTAGTAGTTCCATCAAGTTTGTAGAAGTTACTAAACTCTGCACTTGTTGCAACCGATGAATCATTAGTTTTTCCTGAACCTGCGCCATCTGAAGCTTCATAAGCGCTTTCATCTACGGCCTCAGATTTTGCTTTTACATAGACTTCGTTGTTCTCCTGCGGACCTAAATCATAGGTTTCTGCGCTGTCAGTAAAGTCATTAGACTTTACATCTCTCTTAGAAAGAAGGTTTGAGCCCAGTGGAATCACCACTGATGCAAGTATAACGAAGCACGCTGCTACTGCAACCCAGCGCTTTCTACCAGGGCGAACTGTAACCACTTTTTCTTCAGTCATAGTCTCTAAATCTAAAGCATCAATGTCTGCCTCTTCAATATATTTATCATCGATGTCCGTTATAGCAGAAAAGAGTTCCTCTGCTCGCTCATTATTTTTCTGTTCTTTACTCATTTTATCTATATACCTGTCTTTGTTTGTATTGTTTGTTAGTTTATTAAATACGCAATTCTAAATAATGATGTCGTTTTTGATAAGATGGTCTTTTAGGGCGGCGCGGAGACGGAAGAGTGACGTCGCAACATTCTGCTCGGAGAGCCCTAAGTCGTTTGCGATGTCAGCTATCGACGCGCCGTAGAAGTAGCGCTTGACGAACATCACACGCTTATTCTTTTCTAGGTCTTCAAGAAAAGAGTTAATAGCGCGGGTGATCTCTTTTCGGTCAAGCGCCTTATCCGGCGTAGAGTCGTCTACACCGAGTGAGAGTTCAGGCAAAACCTCAGCGAGTTCGGAGAGGAGCATGTCGCAGCCCGCTCCGCCACGCTTTTCTGCATGTTTCTTTCTATACATATCAAGTGACAAATTCCTAGTAATCCGAGCTAGGAAGACTTTAAAGTTTAATGGCACCTGTGGCGGAATTACATTCCAAGTATGAAGGTAGGTGTCATTTTCAACTTCCTCTGCGTCTTCACTACTACTAAGAATATTGAAAGCTATAGTCAAAAGATAACTACCATATGAAATTTTAGTCTCTAAAATAGCCCTATCATTCCTGTCCTGATACAGCTCTATTATCTGTTTGTCCTGCATCAATTACTTCCTTTGCTTTCTTTGCCCTATGTTTCTTCATAATTTTCTTAATTATAACATAAGCGGCAATTAAAACGATAGCAATGATTATAAAATAAGGGATATTGATTACTATCCATGTAAAGAAATTCTTAAAACCTGTGCCAATATCAAAGAGAGATTCTTTAAGACCAGCAACTATGTTTGCCCAAAAGCTGTCGCCAGTTTCAACCTCATGGCTTACTTCATAGATATTCATAGTTACTGTAGAATAAGAGAGCTCATCATTATAAGTGTTCATCATTGACTGATAGTACTCTATGTTTGAGCGTACATCAGTGAGCCTATCCTCTATTTCTAAAATCTCCGAAAGGCTATTTGCCTTTTCAAGGAGGGAGAGAAGTGTCTCCTGCTCGGTCTTTAAGGCTGCGAGGTGGCTCTCTGTGTCTGCGTATGAGTTTGTAATATCATCTGATGTTATAGACTTTGATGTAACTGTTGCAGTGCCATCGATGGCAGTTAAGAACTCATCAAGTTTATCGGAAGGCACTCTTACTGTTAAATAAAGATTTGTATATTCAGAATACTTATCCTCATTTGAAGACTCGATATATCCAGAGACATTTTTTACTGCAGTTTCAATTGCTTTTATTGTCTCACTATATTTTTCTGTCGAGAGAGATAAATCTGCATTCCTTACTATCTTACGGTTTCCTGTATAAGCAATATTTAAAGAACCAGTTGTAGAAGATTCATTCTTTGAAGCATAAGCAGCTGGTTCGCCGTCATATGACTTTGCCTTTGAGATGCTGCCACCTGCCTCTTGAACATTATTATAAACGGCTACATCATAGCCTAACATTCCTGGATCCTCAGTCGTCAGTTCATCTTTTGACTTTCCGCAAGCAGCAAAACTAAAAATTAATGTGAGTATGATAATAAGGGCCAACAACTTCTTTGTGTTCTCTTTTATTCTTTTCATAAAAATACCCGCCTTTCGTGGTTTCACACTAAAAGACGGGTTTTATTCTTTTTCATTACAGTTTTTTCAAAATTATTTTTTTAGCAAAAAATCTACGAGTCGCTCTGTCGCCCTACCATCGAGGTTATCAAAGTTAAAGTCTTTAAACTCTTTTGCCTTCTTATCTACTTCATCACCTTTAAGGATACGTTTAACAGTCTTTATAAGTTCATCTTCTGTTTTAACCACTGGACCACCAACGTATGACTCATAGTCAAAGTAGAAGT
>DCGF01000108.1:0-4567 GCA_002314555.1 Ruminococcaceae bacterium UBA1785
ACGAGTGGAAAAAACCGAAAATTTTGTTGCATTTTGATTTTTTTGTGTATATAATGTAACCATACCGAACATTTGTATGTGAATGTTCGATTCCATTGTTTGGGAGGAATTATTAAATGGCAGATAAGAATAAGGCTCTTGAAACCGCTATTGCTCAGATAGAAAGACAGTATGGTAAAGGTGCTATCATGCGCCTTGGTCAGAATGCTAATTTAAATGTTGAAGCTATTTCGACTGGCTCTTTTACTCTTGATGTTGCCACAGGTATTGGCGGTCTCCCTAGAGGTCGTATTATTGAAATATATGGTCCTGAGTCATCAGGTAAAACTACACTCGCTCTTCATGCCGTTGCAGAGGCACAGAAGGCTGGCGGTGAAGCAGCATTCATAGATGCTGAACACGCGCTCGATCCTGTTTACGCTGCTAATTTGGGCGTTGATGTTGATTCACTCCTCGTAGCTCAGCCAGATAACGGTGAGCAGGCTCTTGAAATCGCAGAGTCACTCGTTCGCTCCGGCGCTATTGACATCCTTGTTGTTGACTCAGTTGCAGCTTTAGTTCCTCGCGCTGAAATCGAAGGTGAGATGGGTGATTCACACGTAGGACTTCATGCCCGTCTTATGTCTCAGGCTCTTCGTAAACTTGCTGGTGCAGTATCTAAGTCAAACTGCATTATCATATTTATAAATCAGCTCCGTGAAAAGGTTGGAGTTATGTACGGTAACCCAGAAGTAACTACCGGTGGTCGCGCTCTTAAATTCTACGCATCTATGCGTATTGACGTACGTAAGATTGAACAGCTTAAGGCTCCTGGTAATGAGTTTGTAGGTTCTAGAACTCGTGCTAGAATCGTTAAAAATAAGGTAGCTCCTCCATTTAAAGAGGCAGAGTTTGATATTATCTACGGACGTGGCATCGCTAAAGAGGGAGAAATCCTTGATGCTGCTGTATCTCTTGACATCATTCATAAGTCAGGCGCTTGGTTCTCATACGGTGATCAGCGTCTTGGACAGGGTAGAGAGAACGTAAAAGAATACTTACTTGCTAACCCAGACTTTATGGCCGAAGTTGAAAAGCAGGTGGAAGAGCATATCGCTGAACTCTCTAATCAGATGAAAGCATCATATAAAGGTGGTCAGATGCATGACACACCTGTTGCTCCAGCTGAAACTCCAGCAGAGGAACCTGTTCCTTCTGCTCCTACTTCTGCTGCCTCAGCTAAAGCTAAACTTGATATTACGGTGGATGATTAAATGCTTTTAACTGCAAAGCACGGTAAAGGTAATAAGATTCATTTATCAATAGACGGGGAATATGCCATCACGACTACCGAACGTGTTTGGTATGATTCCCCGTTTTCGGATAATTCCGAAATAAGTGAAGAAGAGTGGACCGACTTCTGTAACACTATTAACTTTGAGAAGATGTACGAACGTGCGCTTGACCTTCTCGAACTTCGTGACCACTCCCAAAAAGAAATACTCGATAAACTTGTCGTTAAATTTGGCTTAGATAAAAAGGAACAGGCTAAACTCGTTTTAGAAAAACTCTCTTTAAACGGCTTGCTTGATGATGAGCATTTTGCTCGTATTTACGCGGATGAGCTTATCAGAAAAAAGCACGTAAGTCCTGCTGGACTTCGTGCTGCTTTGTCGTCTAAAGGTGTTGATAGAAACATCATTAGTTTGATTATAGATGAGAAGGAAATTGATTCTATCGAAGCTATAAACAGCCTCTTAGACACTAAGTATAAAAATATAAACCTACTTGATGAGAAGCAGTGTGATAAACTTATCACTTCACTCTATAGGCTTGGCTTTTTGCTAAACGATATCAAATTTGTTCTCTCGGAGCGTCAACGTGACCTACGAATTGAACTTTTGGAAAATATGTAGAAAATTTGTTACTAAATTTTACACTTATAGAGCGCCATATTCCTTGCATATAATTCTACTTTAGTTTAGAATATAAGTAAGAAATTATATCTAAAGGAGTCTTAAAATTGCCTCTTAAGTTATTTGACAATTACCTTACAAATTTCATATCAAATAATGACATCCAGGGAATGCAGGCAGAAGTTGCTGCTGCGCATGAACTCTTGCATACAGGCAAGGGCCCTGGAAATGATTTTATAGGTTGGGTAGATCTTCCAGTTAATTATGATAAGGAAGAGTTTGCTCGCATTAAAGTGGCTGCAGACAAAATTAAGAAGAACTCACAGGTACTCGTTGTAATCGGTATCGGTGGTTCATATCTTGGTGCGCGTGCAGCCATTGAATTTTGTAAATCACAAAATTATAACCTCCTTGCTAAAGATACACCTCAGATTATTTTCTCAGGTAACACTATCAGCTCCACAACTCTAAACGAAGTTATGGACCTTATAGATGGTAAGGACTTTTCTATCAACGTTATTTCTAAATCTGGTACTACTACAGAACCTGCTATCGCATTCCGCGTATTTAGAGAGCTTGCTATCGAAAAGTACGGCGAAGAGGGTGCAAAGGATCATATCTTTGTTACCACAGATAAGGCTCGCGGAACACTTAAAGCACTCGCTGATGAAGTAGGCTATGAGACTTTCGTAGTTCCTGATGATGTTGGTGGTCGTTATTCAGTTTTGACAGCTGTTGGTCTTCTTCCTATAGCTGTAGCTGGTATTGATATTGACGCTCTTATGAAGGGCGCACAGGATGCCCGTGCAGCTTTTTGTGACACAGACATTAATAAGAATGACTGTTATAAGTATGCCGCTATTCGTAACGTACTTGCTCGTAAGGGAAAGACAGTAGAAATGATGGTATCTTATGAACCTTCATATACTATGATGAACGAATGGTTTAAGCAGCTCTACGGTGAGTCAGAAGGTAAAGATGGAAAGGGTATATTCCCAGCATCTGCTATCTTCTCAACTGACCTTCACAGCCTTGGCCAGTACATCCAAGACGGTCAGAGAATGCTCTTTGAAACAGTAGTAACATTTAAGAATCCTTCACGTGAATACATCATCAAAGAAGATGCTGCAAACGTTGATGGTCTTAACTTCCTTGCAGGTAAAGGAATGTCCTTCGTAAACAGAAAAGCATTCGAAGGTACCGTACTTGCTCATAATGATGGCGGAGTTCCTAATATCGTTTTAGAAGCTGATGCTATGAATGAATATGAACTCGGTTATATGATTTATTTCTTCGAAAAAGCTTGCGCTATTTCAGGCTACATGCTCGGTGTTAACCCATTTGATCAGCCAGGCGTTGAAAGCTATAAGAAGAACATGTTTGCCCTCCTTGGTAAACCTGGCTATGAGAGCGAAAAAGCTGCTCTTGAAGCTAGACTTAAATAACTTCGAAATTATCTTTATTTTAATATATTTTTTAGGAGGTAGATACATATGGTATCACTTATCATTGGCCACAAAGGCTCAGGAAAAACAAAGAAACTCATCGAGGCAGTAAATGCTGCACGCGAATCATCAAACGGCAATGTTATCTGCATTGAAAAGGGTAACAAGCTCGCTCATGACATTAAGTACACAGTACGTCTTGTTTCAGCTGATGAATATAAAATCGCAGGCTATGATGCTTATTATGGATTGCTCGCAGGTATGTGCGCTGGTGATGCTGATATCACAGACATCCTCTCAGATAGCACTCTTAAAATCGGCGGAGAAATCGGTGACGAGTTCCTTGAATTCTTTAAGAAGGTAGCAGCTCTCTCAGAGGCTACAGGAACAAAGTTCACATTCACAATTTCAGCAGATGAAGAAGAACTCCCAGCAGCTCTCTTTGATTTCTGCGAGAAGGCTTAAAATACGTAGATTTATTAGGGGCGGAAGGCATATGCCAACCGCCCTAAAATTTTGTTGACTTTATATATTAATAGTTATATAATTCATTGTGCGCGCAAAGGCGGTGACTTTATGTTTGAGATAAATCTTGAACCTTTGTTCAACGGAGCTAGTGCTCCTCTTCAAATCAATCACACTCTTGATTTGAGCGACATTGAAATATCAAACGAAAAGCCTATGACCTCACCTTGTAAAATTGAGGGTGAGATTAAGAATGAAACTGACATAGTTTCTATTCACGCTAAGATTACAGTTTTATATTCCGGAAGCTGTGACCGTTGCGCCAAAGAGGTAACTAAAGAATTTACCATTCCTATGGAACATACTTTTGTGACCGAGTTGAACGACAACCAAAACGACGAGTTTATTCTCGTGCCAACCATGCGTTTCGACTTGGAAGGACTGGCGACTGAAGATGTTCTTCTTTACTTACCAAATAAGTTTCTTTGCATTGAAGACTGTAAGGGAATCTGTCCTCAGTGTGGTAAGAACCTAAATGATGGTCCTTGTGGCTGTAAGAAAGAGATTGACCCACGCCTTAAAGCGCTTCAATCTTTGCTCGAGGACGAATAATTAATTTAGTAATTTTTTATATTTTGATAGGAGGGTTTACCCAATGGCAGTACCAGCTAGAAGAGTTTCTAAGGCTCGTCGTGACAAGAGACGTTCAAACGTATGGAAGATGAACGCTCCAGAACTTGTAAAGTGCCCACAGTGCGGTGA
>DCGF01000108.1:4623-8529 GCA_002314555.1 Ruminococcaceae bacterium UBA1785
TTATTACAACGGCAAACAGGTAATCGTAAAGGACTAATCAAAATTTCTTTAGAGATTAAAGGTGGAGAAGGGGAACCTTCCCCACCTTTTAGTCGTTTTACGGAAAGGAGGAAGACGGATATGGCAGCTAACATTATGTGCGTAGAGCCGGGTTCTTATGCTGAAAAGCACGGCATAACATCGGGCTGTACGCTCCTTAAAATTAACGGTCGTGAAATAGTCGATGTACTCGACTATCGTTTTTTCATGACCGAGAAGAATTTGAAGGTTGCATTTAAAACTCCTGACGGGAAGATTAAACTCGTTAAGATTGAAAAGGAAGATGAATACGACGACCTTGGAATCGAGTTTGAGACTTATCTTATCGATAAGCAACACTCCTGTAAGAATAAATGTATCTTCTGCTTCATAGATCAGCTACCAAGCGGTATGAGAGAGAGTCTTTATTTTAAAGATGATGACTCCCGCATGTCTTTCTTCTATGGAAACTACATCACACTTACAAACTTAACTGATGCGGACATAGACCGAATCATTGAGATGCATATCAGCCCAGTTAATGTCTCAGTTCATACTATGAATCCTGAGCTTCGCTGTAAGATGATGAATAACCGTTTTGCTGGTGAGAGTCTTAACTATTTAAAGAAACTCAGTGATGCGGGAATAAAGATAAACACACAGCTTGTTCTTTGCCCGGGAATTAATGATGGCGATGAACTTATTTTCTCTATCAATGAACTTTATAAACTTTATCCGTCCGTGCAGAGTGTAGCTTGTGTACCTGTAGGCCTCACAAAGCATCGAGAAGGACTTTACGAGCTCGAATCATACACTAGGTTTAAAGCGAAGAAAGTGATTGAAACTATCAATACTTTAGCAGAGAAGTTTAAGAAGGAGACAGGACTTCGTTTTTGCTATGCAGCTGATGAGTTCTATCTAACTGCAGATTTGCCTATCCCTGAAGAGGATTATTATGACGGATACCCACAGCTTGATAACGGCGTAGGCCTTATGAGACTCTTTGAGACTGAGGTAATAGATGCGGTGTCTAATTCTATTCCTATGATGCTTGACGAACCAGTTACTCTATCTATCGCAACTGGTAAAGCAGCAGAGGCCTTTATGAGACGTATGGCTTGCACAGTTAGAACTCTCTTTAACAGGACTTTAAACATCAATGTCTATGGAATAGAGAATGTTTACTTTGGACATAATGTCACTGTATCAGGCCTTTTGACAGGCGAGGATATAATAAGACAGCTTAGGGGTAAGGATTTAGGTAAGGCTATCTTCCTTCCAAAGTCACTCCTAAGGAGCGGGGAGACAGTGCTCCTCGATGATGTCAGTGTCGAAGATATAGAGAGGGAACTGGGCGTCCCTGTCGTTGTTACTGATAATGATGGATATGAATTCACTGAAACTATAATTAAGAAAGTAAAGGAGGCGTAATTTATGTCAAGACCAGTAGTAGCAATTGTTGGTAGACCAAATGTTGGTAAGTCTACACTTTTCAACAAGTTGATTGGTAAGAGACTCTCTATCGTTGATGACACTCCAGGTGTAACTAGAGACCGTATCTACGGCGACTGCGAGTGGCTTGGACATAATATGCTCCTTGTTGATACAGGTGGTATTGAACCATATTCTGATGACATAATTTTGTCGCAGATGCGTCGCCAGGCACAGCTTGCTATAGACTCTGCAGATGTAATCATTATGGTTACTGACATTAGAGATGGCGTTGTTGCTACAGACCAAGAGGTCGCAACAATGCTTCAAAAGAGTAGTAAGCCTATAGTTCTCTGCGTAAACAAATGCGACACGACTGGCGAACTTCCACCTGACTTCTATGAGTTTTACAACTTGGGACTTGGGGATCCTATTGCAGTATCTGCAAGCCACGGACGTGGCACGGGTGACCTCCTCGATGCGGTCCTTCAGTATCTTCCAGAAGATGCTGGTGAGGACTATGAGGATGATACAATCAAAGTAGCAGTTATAGGCAAACCTAACGTTGGTAAATCAAGCCTCGTCAACGCCATCTGCGGCGAAAACCGTGCAATAGTTTCCGACATTGCTGGTACAACAAGAGATGCCACAGACACTCTTGTTGAAAACGAGTACGGCAAATTCGTCTTCATTGACACGGCTGGTCTTCGCCGCAAATCAAAAGTTGACGACGCTATTGAAAAATACAGTGTAATCCGCGCACGTATGTCAGTTGAGCGCGCCAACGTCTGCGTTATTATGATTGATGCGACTGAAGGATTTACAGAGCAGGATTCTAAGGTTGCAGGTATTGCACATGAACTTGGAAAAGCTTGCATCATAGCTGTAAATAAATGGGACGCAGTAGAAAAAGACGGCGAAACAATGCAAAAAGAACGTAAGAAACTCATGAAGGATTTTTCATTCATGTCTTACGCTCCAATTATCTTTATCTCTGCAAAGACTGGCCAACGACTTCCACAGCTCTTTGAACTTATTAAGTTCGTTGATGACCAGAATGCTATGCGTATTTCAACAGGTAAACTTAATGATGTTTTAGCCGCTGCCACAGCTCGTGTTCAGCCACCTACAGATAAGGGCAAACGTCTTAAGATTTATTATATGACTCAGGCGTCAACACGCCCACCTACGTTCGTTTGCTTCGTTAACTCCAAGGATCTTTTCCACTATAGTTATCAGAGATACCTTGACAACCAAATCCGTGAAGTATTTGGTCTTGAAGGTACTCCAACACGCTTTGTAATCCGTGAACGTGAGGAAAAGAAGGGTGGAAGAAAATAATGAATCTATTTAAAAAGAAAGAACCGCCAAAACCAGAAAAACCTCATATTGTTGGCGACGGTTGCAAAAAATGCATTAATTATAACAACGGTTACTGTAAAGGTAGGGACCGCTGCTGCGAAGCAAATAATCCAATAGATGAGAATAGTAATAAAGAATAATAATTAGTATGTATAAAAAGAACCAGGTCTAAAGGCCTGGTTCTTTCATTTTTGTAAGAAAATTGTAAGAGTATCGTTGTTGACAACTTGAAATGACAATGATATCATATTGATATCAAAGCAATAGGAGGCTTTTTATTATGGAAGAAAAAATTTATACAACTAAAAAGAACGGTATGCTTGCATTATTTACGATAATCGCACTTTACGTACTTTCAGCTGTTTTGTTAGTTGTTGGTATTGAGTTTTCAGTAATCCTTACTGTAGTTGCTATGATTTGGCTCTGCTTCGGTTGGATTTTCTTTCTTGGACTTAAGGTTGTAAAACCTCAGGAAGCTATAGTTCTTACACTTTTTGGTAAGTATAAAGGTTCTATAAAAGAAGATGGATTCTACTTTGTAAACCCATTCTGTGGAACATTTAACCCTGCTGCTGATACAAAACTTAATCAGAGTGGAGACGTAGATGCATCAAATAAGAGTGGTGTTATCTTAGCGGCTGCTACAGGCACTACTGCTCAGGTTGCTGCAACTACATCAAAGAAGATTTCTCTTAAGATTATGACACTTAACAACAGCCGTCAGAAGATCAATGATTGCCTCGGCAATCCTGTTGAAATCGGTATCGCTGTAATGTGGAGAGTAACTGATACAGCAAAGGCAGTATTTAATGTAGATAACTATAAAGAGTACTTATCACTTCAGTGCGACGCTGCTCTTCGTAATGTTGTTCGCCTCTATCCTTATGATGTAGCACCTGGTGTTGATACAACAGGTGACGGCGAAGCTGATGATGGATCACTTAGAGGCTCATCAGAGATAGTTGCAAACAGAATCAAAGAAGAGATTCAGGCTCGTGTTGATGATGCGGGTATTGAGATTGTTGAAGCCCGCATCACATATCTTGCATATGCTCCAGAAATCGCTGCTGTAATGCTTCAGCGTCAGCAGGCTTC
>DCGF01000057.1:0-295 GCA_002314555.1 Ruminococcaceae bacterium UBA1785
GCCACCAGTTGAGTACGTTGGTTAGTTTTTAAAATCAATCCAAAGAGAGGAGTGGCAAAGTGTCGTTTGATGGTATCTTTCTCCACTGCGTTAAAACTGAATTAAAAGCCACCCTTCTCGGTGCAAAAGTAGACAAAGTCTTCGAGCCAACGCGCGAAGACTTAATCCTTTCTATGCGTACACGTGATTTTGGCACAAAGAAACTTCTCTGCTGCGCTAGAGCAAACTCCCCACGTGTATCTTTAACAGAGGCATCATATGAGAATCCTGCACAGCCACCAATGCTCTGCATGCT